>JAEUTM010000575.1 GCA_016788025.1 Bacteroidia bacterium | reverse complement strand
ATGGAAGTTTTAATACAAGACTATGGCTCGTTCCAAGCTTAAACAATGGGAGCCATTCGTATTTTTGCGGATTCAAGTACCAGAAATTCTGCTGATCCTGATCGTTATGAACAGAAATCGGTGACAAATCATTTAAATAATTAAAATACTGTTCTGTTAAAGGTCTATCTGTACCAAGATCGCGATGGATGGCTTCAACGGCGTCCTTACTTGCTCTTTGGCCGAGCATTACAGAAGCAGGGTCTCCGGGCAACACATTGAACAGAAAAAATATGGTGGTGATAACCCCCAATAAGACGGCTATTCCATAAAAAAACTTTTTGAGAATGAATTTCGTCACTTCTTAAGCTGAGGTACTAAGATATAGGTTAAAGCAACCGAAAACAATAAAGTATATTCAGGGTCTTTTGTTGATAACTGATGACGTCACGATCTGTTCGTAAGGCATAAAAACCGCTTTCACTCCTTTCATATTCCCATCAGGGATATTTGATTTAATTTACATCCACATTGTTACTAAAATTACAATATGCCTTCCCTCAACACCGTTATATGATTAATTTTACCAGGTCTTGACCCATGAAGTTCAGAGTCTTCATATTTGCATGTACACTGCTAATTGCGCTATCATCTCCCGGCCAAAAAATTGGTCTTGTTTTAAGCGGGGGTGGCGCAAGTGGTTTGTGTCATATCGGCGTCCTGAAAGCTCTTGAAGAAAATGGAATTACGGTGGACTACATATCCGGAACGTCCATAGGAAGTTTAATCGGGGCTTATTATGCAACAGGATATTCACCCGAAGAAATTGAGGAAATAGTGAAGACTTATTTTTTCCAGAGCATTACCCGGGGAGACCTTCCTGCTAAATATGAATACATGGTTAAAAAACGCAGCGAATTTGCTGCCTGGTTAACCTTTCGTTATAATTTTTACGACAATTACTTAAAAAACCTTCCAACCAATGTAATTAATTCGATACCCATTGATTATTACCTGATGGAAACATTTACGGGCGCTTCAAACTCGGTGCATAATAATTTCGACAGCCTGATGATTCCATTCCGCTGTGTGGCGGCAGACATTGAGAATAAAAAAACGATTGTTTTTAGAAGAGGCGATTTGCCAACTGCAATAAGGGCTAGCATGAGTTACCCTTTTTACCTGCGCCCCATTTCTATGAACGGGAAACTTTTGTTCGACGGTGGATTATACAACAATTTCCCAACGGATGTAATGACTGAAGACTTTAATCCTGATTTCATCATCGGATCAAATGTGGCAGAGCAAAATCCAAAACCCGATGAAGATAACCTCTACCTTCAGCTTAGAAGTTTATTGATGAGCCAGACCAATTTTACTATGAGCCCGGAAAAGGGAGTGTTGATTGAACCATGGTGTGATGTAAACGTCTTCAATTTTGAAAACACCAAAAGTCTTATCGATAGCGGTTACGCAGCCGCTATGAGGGCAATTCCTGAGATTAAAAAACACGCGGCCAGTCAATCTGGAAAAAAACTCATGGATGAGAAAAGAAAAACATTCAGATCTCACATACAGCCATCACAAATTATGTTTAACGACATTGAAGTCATTGGTTTTAATAAAAAACAAACTCAGTTCATTACAAAAAGTATTTTCTTTAACCGAGAACCTTTTACACTTAACCAGTTGAAGAAACGCTATTTCCGTCTAACAAGTGATGATAAAATAAAGAACATTTTTCCTGTTGCGGTGTTGGATTCAAGTACAAATACCTATACACTGCGACTGATCGGCAAAAAAGAAAAGCCTTTTTATCTTGAACCCGGAGCTATTATTTCAAACCGCCCGATAAGCTCCGGCTTTCTTGGATTGCAGTATAACCGTCTTGGCAAAATTGGATTCAGTGCATACATAAATGGTTACGTTGGAAAATTATATACCGGGTCTTTCGGGAGACTACGTTTTGATTTTCCTGGTAAAACACCTCTATATGTTGAACCCTCTTTCACTTATTCACGTTGGGATTATTACACCAGCAGTGTCCTGTTTTACAGTTTCGAAAAGCCTGCTTACCTTCTGCAGGAAGATAAGTTTGGCGAGATTAAAGCCGGAGTTCCGGTTGGAAATATCTCACAATTCAATATTGCAGGGGGCTTCACCGAATGGAAAAACCAATACTACCAGGGGAGTAATTTCAGCAGGATAGATACTGCAGATGTAACGTATTTCGACTATTGGTATGCAGAGGCTTCGTATAAAATCAACACGCTGAACAGAAGAATGTATGCCACCGATGGTACTTACCTGTGTGCCAGGGCAAGATATCTTGAGGGTCAGGAAAGCTATTATCCTGGCACTACCAGCGCCGACAGCCTTGAATTTAAGAATCGCTATCTCCTGCCCTGGCTGCAGATTAAACTCACGTTCGACAGTTATATCAAAACCTTCAGAGGTTTTAAAATCGGCGTGTTCCTCGAAGGGGTCTATTCAACGCAGGGCTTCTTCAATAACTATAAATCAACAATTTTGTCTGCTCCTGCTTTCAACCCAACACCCGAAAGTCAGACTTTTTTTATTGATGCATACCGGGCCCATAATTATGTTGCGGGGGGATTAAAAGCAATCACAAGCCCGGCGCGGAGTTTTGACATCCGTATCGAAGGGTACGTGTTTCAACCTTATCAATCTATACTCGAGAACTCTTCAGGGAAAGCGTACTACAGCACACCGTTTTTATACAGGTACTTTTCAGGAATGGCTGCGCTTGTCTACAACAGCGCTATCGGGCCCATAAGCATCGGTGTAAATTATTACGACCAGAGCAACAATTCGTTTTCTCCTTTCTTTCATATCGGTTACATTATTTTCAATCGTAAGTCGATTGATTAACCAGCGCAAAAACTAAAAAGCCGCTCCGAAATCGGAGCGGCTTTTTTAAAACTCATCTTCGTTAAAAAAGAAATCGTCTTTTGTTGGATAGTCAGGCCAGATCTCTTCTATACTTTCGTAAGATTCGCCTTCGTCCTCCATTTCCTGTAAGTTTTCAATAACCTCCATCGGAGCACCGCTCCTCATCGCATAATCAATCAACTCATCTTTTGTTGCAGGCCAAGGAGCATCTTCCAACCAACTCGCCAATTCTAACGTCCAATACATATATTATCGTTTATTTTTAAAAGCCTTTATAATTCCTGCAAAAGAAAAAAAATTTTCGAAAAGAAAAAAGAAATCTTTTGAAATATTAGCGATTCTTTACATCAATATAATATGCTGATAATCAGTAACATAAACACAAAACCTACCGAAAGAAGCTCAAAATTCGATGAATAGGCTCTAATAAAAGGCCCTTCAGTTAGCAGGAAAAAGCCTTACTATGTGAGTGGTTTAGCCCTTTTTTAGAAAATCCGTAAGTAATTTCCTTGCAAAACCGAAGGGATCGGCTATTTCCTCAGGCCTGGCATTTTTAAGTCTTTCCTGAACCCGTGGATTGGAATAAAACTGCGCTTTGAGGTGTTGGTCAATAGCGTCTTTTAAAAGACTTAATTTTTGTTGTTCGCGCCTGGCCGGAAAAAATCCATTAGCCAACACAAAGCGACGATATTCTTCTACCATGTCATAAATTTCTGCAATTCCGTCATTGGTAAGAGCCGAACACGTCATCGTCCTGCTCGTCCAGCCACTTTCCGGTTGTTGAAGTAAATGCATGGCTTGGGCATATTCTGTGCGGGCCGCTTTGGCTTTATTGATATTGTCCCCATCTGCCTTTGTAATAACAAGTGCGTCGGCCATTTCCATAATGCCGCGTTTAATTCCCTGTAATTCATCTCCTGCCCCTGCTAACATTAACAACAAAAAAAAGTCTGTGATCTTGCTCATGGCGATTTCACTTTGTCCTACACCCACGGTTTCCACTATAATGTAGTCGTACCCTGCGGCTTCGCACAGAAGAATCGTTTCATAAGTACTGCGTGCAACACCTCCCAGGCTATTTCCACTGGGAGAAGGTCTAATAAACACTCCAGGCAATGTCGAAAGCTCCTCCATCCTGGTCTTGTCTCCAAGTATGCTTCCCTTGCTTTTTTGTGAAGAGGGGTCAATGGCAAGCACTGCAAGCCGGTGTCCTCTTTTAATTACTTCTTTCCCAAAGCCTTCTATGAATGTGCTTTTACCTACTCCCGGAACACCAGTAATTCCCAATCGAAATGATTTTTCCGTGCCGATTCTTAGTCCTCTTAAAATGTTGTGTGCAAGCTCAAGGTTCGTCTCCTTGGTAGATTCAACAAGTGTAATGGCTCTGCTTAATATGGCCACGTCGCCTTTTAAAATTCCCTGTATATAAAAATCGGGTTCTTGTTTGTTCATCTCATCAGCCAATCTACTCAAACCTGAGGTGTTTAATAGTAAGCCCCTTGTTCTGCAGTTCTTTTAGAGCGTCAATTCCAATCTGGAGATGAAGTTCTGCAAAATTTTCAGTGACCAGGCTATCACTTTTATCGGTTTTCACTCCTTCGGCAATCATAGGCTGATCTGAAACAAGAAGCAGGGCTCCGGTAGAGATCTTATTTATGAACCCCACTGTAAAAATAGTGGCAGTTTCCATGTCAATGGCCATGGTACGAATAGAGCGCAGGTATTCCTTAAAAGTTTCATCGTGTTCCCACACTCTTCGGTTGGTTGTATAAACAGTGCCGGTCCAATAGTCACGTTCCTTTGTGCGAATTGTATGAGAAATTGCTTTCTGTAAACTAAATGCCGGAAGTGCCGGAACTTCGGGTGGAAGATAATCATTGCTGGTACCTTCACCACGTATTGCTGCAATGGGCAGAATAAGATCTCCGATATTATTTTTCTTTTTTAATCCTCCACACTTGCCCAGAAACAACACGGCTTTCGGCATAATGGCTGTGAGCAGGTCCATAACCGTTGCTGCACTGGCGCTTCCCATTCCGAAATTAATAATGGTAATGTTGTCGGCGGTGGCAGATGTCATGGGTTTATCAAGACCATGTACCTCAGCTCCATAATGCCTGGCGAACATATGCACATAAGCCGAAAAATTAACGAGGATAATGTATTGTCCGAAACCTTCCAACGGTACCCCGGTGTACCTGGGCAACCAATTGTTAACTATCTCCTCTTTTGTTTTCATATGTAGATATATTGTTTTTTCGTGGTCATATGGAATACACCGTGCTTTTCAGCCAATTATGCACTTTGGCACGGGCCTATTCCATAATGTGGAATTAATGATCATAAAAAAACAACGCCCTGTCTGTTAATGTAAATATATTTAAAAAATAATTGTGAATCCCGACTTGTCATTAAAATATCCAGGCTTCAATTACCGTCTACGGAAAGAAAAAGGGCAAACCTATATTTTCGACGAGATCAGAAAAAAATGGCTGCTCCTTACGCCCGAGGAATGGGTGAGACAACACGTTGTGAATTACCTGGTGGTTGAAAAGAACTTTCATCGTTCAAACATTGCTGTGGAAAAAGAACTTACGTTGAATGATCTGAAAAGAAGATACGACCTGGTTGTTTACACTTCAGATTTAAAACCTTATTTGATCGTCGAATGCAAAGCCCCTTATGTGGAGCTGGATCAATTTGTGATCGATCAGGCTTTGCGATACAACCTCGTAGTTAAAGCTCCTTATGTGATGATCACAAATGGAATTCGCGATTTCGTGTACAATTCCGAAAACAAACTTTGCGAACTGTTACCTTTTACCTTATAACCAAAAAAGCCTGTCGCAAAATATCGGACAGGCTTTTGTAAATTATTCTCCGGCGACTGGGGCTCTCGATCCCGATAGCTATCGGGACGCCAACTAATTGTTCAACATAACCGGCATTACGAGCATCAGAACATCTTCCGAAGGATTTGCCTTGTTATTAGGTAAAATAATTCCAGCTCTGTTTGGTGCGCTCATTTCAATAATAATTTCATCGCAATCGAGGTTGCTTACCATTTCAACAAGGAAACGTGAGTTGAAGCCAATCTCCATATCTTCACCAACGTAAGTACAAGTCAATAACTCGTGGCCCTCATTTGCAAAATCAAGATCCTCTGCACTTACCCTAAGTTGGCTTCCTGCAATTTTAATGCGGATTTGATGCGTGGCTTTATTCGAGAACACGCTCACACGTTTAAGAGCTCCTAAAAATGCTGCCCTGTCAACAGTTAGTTTATTAGGATTTTGTTTCGGAATAACCGCTTCGTAATTGGGATACTTACCGTCAATTAACCGGCAAATAAGATTCACATTCCCGAAACTGAACAATGCATTGGTTTTGTTAAACTCTACTTTTACAGCATCATCAACCCCAGCGAGCAAACCCTTAAGCACGTTTAAAGGTTTTTTTGGCATGATGAAAGATGCCGCCGATCCTGCTTTTGCATCGTTGCGTGTGTAACGCACAAGCTTATGGGCATCTGTAGCCACGAAGATGGAATTCGTTTCACTAAACTGGCAGAAAACACCGCTCATTACCGGTCTGAGATCATCATTCCCCGTAGCGAAAATAGTTTTATTGATGGCGTTAGCCAACACATCACTCTTAATCACAATCGATGTCTGTGAATCAAGTTTCGGCATTTTCGGATACTCCGCGCCGTTTTGACCCGAAATATTATAATCTCCTGTTTCTGTTTTTAGTTTTATGGAATGTTTTGTTTTGTCAACAATAAATGAAATCGGCTGTTCGGGAAGGTTTGACAAAGAATCTAATAATGTTTTGGCAGGTACTGCAATGCTTCCATTATCACTCGATTCAACCTTAAGCGTGGTTGTGATCGTTGTCTCCATATCACTCGCTGAAAGAATAAGTTCACCTTTGTTTATTTCAAACAAAAAACAATCCAGGATCGGAATAGTATTGTTGGAGTTTAAAACACCACCAATGGATTTCAAATGTTTTAATAAAGTAGAGGCTGAGACAACAAAATTCATACTGTTAATTTTACAGCGAAATTAAAGGAAGCATAGGAAATCCACGAATAAGCGACTCTTAGTTTTGCACTACTTTTTAACAGGTGCAGAAGGAGTAAAATAGTTTACAGAAGTGAACAATTTTCCCACGGTATAATACTGGATCAAAGCCCAGTCTTTGCCATGGTTAAAATTCATATACAAACGATCGGGATCGTAATCGAATTTAAAGCCTTTTTCAGGGGCTTCATCGCCTGCAAATTGTTTGCGATAGAATTTATACTCGTCTGTTTTAAAATTGGTTGTAGTTATATCAATGGTATAAAATGGCTGTACAGCAGAAAGAGAATCATGTAGTTTCTTACTTTTTCCTGTTTGAAGCACTTCATAGGATACATTCTGAAAATAAATGAGGTATTGTCTCATTTTTGCATCATCAAAAGCAACTTCCACACCTTTTCCATTCTTTAACTTAAAAGAATTTGCGTTTTCAAGATCTATCGTAAACGAAGAGTCAACTGGTGCTTCCAGGTCGATGTTCTTTATTCTTTTAATTTCAGGAGGAGTGTAGTTCATAACGATTCTGTCCCTCCAGTCATTTTCATTCACAATAAAACGCGGTTGTAAATAGCCTTTAAACCCGGGTATAAAACATATATAAGGATCGGGATAATTCTTTCCGCTCTCCACGTCTGTGAGGAGCATATAGCTTCCCTCCCCGTCTTCGGCTTCATAACCAACGTAGTATTGCCGTACCAGTTCATCCCCGGCATAAATTTCCACTTTTACGGACTGGGTTGCAAGGTATCGGATCACGTTTGATTTTGCTGCTTTTGGAACCGACATCCTGACTTCCATATTTTTTATAGCCTCCATAAGGTTAAGGATTCCGTCCCTGCGGCAAGGATATTTATCATTAACAATCCACCCGCCTTTGGTTCTGAGGAGTGTCGATTTGTTACCGTCTTTGTCTGCAAGAAATATTTTGGTAATGGCAGCCGTGTCCTTATAACGGAACATGCGAGAGTCTTCTTCAACCGTGCTCGGTTTGGATTTTGTTGAATAAATGTAGATTGCTCCGCCGGTGAGTAATAACAACAGCGTGATAATGATTACGGAGGACTTTTTCATACGATTGTCCCTATTCGGGCAGAACGGATTGTTATTTGTATTCTTTCCTGGACTCGAATAGCGAGCTTGCCAGGTTGTTATAACGGAGAGAAATTTCGAATCCTCCTACACCTTTAGATGCAGTGCGGTATCCTGACGTGTTAATATCATATGCCAAACCTATTGAGTAATCACCAATATCCGCAATTAACTTGGCTACTATAGCATCCTTCACGCGATAGAATAAACCAATGCCCATTGCGTTTTGCGTCTTTTCCCCTGTTACTTTTGTACCAGTATTCATTCTGAATTTTACATACGTACCGAGAAATGCTTCCCTATATGTTCCCTGCATCTGGTAAACAACAATCGGTTGAGTAGTGAAGCGCGTATCTTCAAAGTCAAAAACTGAATTAACAGCAAATGCATAACGAACCGGCATTCTGAATTTCGAATCCTTCCCATACTCTTCATTAGGTCTGTTCAGGTGAAATGCCCCGAACGAAATTTTCACTGCAGAAACATCGTCATGATCCTGATCGTATTTGTAGCTGGCGAATTCATAAGCAATACCTGCGGCAACATCTACATTTGTGTACTGCCTGTAAATCGCTTCTCCAGAAGCAACGCTCTGATCGAGCGTGTTTCCGTTAAACTGAGAAGCATAAGTAAGGTTGTTGTAATTGCCATTAGTAGCCATTGTACCTCCTGCCAGACCAACACTGATAGCGCTGTGACGCCCTGTTTTAATCAGTCCGCTGATATTAAGTAAGGCTGTTGTTTTGCGAATTTTGGCCGCACCAGCCTGGTCGTTGAATATCGTTAACCCCAGGCCCATGAAAGCCGGTCTTTTTTTGGATTTAAATAAACCCCCGTCTACAGATAAACCCATGGTTTGAAACGCATTTCCCATGGCCGCCCATTGGTTACGATAATTCACAATGGCCCTTACGTAACCATTATAAAAACCGGTGTTGGCAGGACTCAAATACAAAGGTGTTTCATTGTATTGAGAAAAGTGAATATCCTGGGAGCGTACAACAAAACCTGACAAGGCAAAACACAGAAAAATTGAAAGGGAGGTTATTTTCTTCATATACATTTTTAATCTGAACCCTGCTTTTACTATCTTAAAAAGCCTGTTTATTTAATGTTTTAACGGTTATAGTATAAATCAATTTTAGCGTGTTAACGTTACATTTCCTCTCACCACCTGCTCCTTGTTGTTAATATCGCGATATGTGATGAGATAAGCATAAACTCCTGTCAACACTTCCTGACCTTTGTAACGTCCATCCCATCCATTCAGGACTTCCGTTGAACGGAATACTTCCTGGCCCCAGCGGTTCCAGATTGTCATCTGATATTCAGTCATAAATTCAGCAGCACCAAGAGGCCTGAAAGAATCGTTCAGACCATCTGCATTTGGGGTAAATCCTGTAGGAATATTCACATTGTCACCGCTGTTGCTTATCCCTGTTTTCTTATCAGTAAACACTGCCAGGATATTTGCGCCCTGATTAAGATTTACGGTAATCGAATCTTGCGTAAGCGATTGACCTGAATTGACATTTACACCTGTAATCTCCCAGTGGTGGAATGCATATTCCGTTGAAGTTGGAATTGCTAAAAAAGTCATTTGAGTATTATAATATTTACCATACCATGGATAAGTATCAGGTATAAAACTGTTCACTTTCACGTTGCCGGTTCCCTGAGGGGTAACATCTACAACCAGGTCATAAGGCCCGGTTGAGGTGTAACATTTGTCAAATTCTGTTTCAGCTATATAACATCTTTCTTCAATTCTTTTTCGAAGTCCGTTCATTTTCGATAACATAAGGGTGTCCCAACGGTCAAGGCTTGTACTTGTAAATCTTCCCTTGGTTGGCTGACTCGCATCCGACTCGTGGTACTTCATTTCCTTCGCATATAAATTATATACGAAGTCAAAGTGTTTTAGAATATTATCACATTTGAGTGGGCCGTTAAGAAGATCCTGGAAGCGATTTTTGTATTCTAACTGAAATGCTCCGTTACCCAGGTTAGAGTCAAACATTTTCCTCAAAATGTACCAGTGTGAATTGTATTCATTTGGGGTGAGTGGCCATACCCTGGATTGTAAAAAACATATTGGAATATTTACATCCCCAACCGGAGAGCCATTATTGGAAAGTGTGGTAAACGTAAAAATGCTCGGCATGTTCCAGAGATAAAAATGCCATTTACCACCAGGAAGATTTTTATCGCCCCCTTTGGCAACGGCAATATTATGGCTCCAAAGGTCCCCATTCATTGCATAGTTATTAAGAATCATATAGTCAATGAAATTCGCCTTATCCATTGCAGATATTACCTGCCCGTATTTTGAACCAGGTGTGGTTGGACTCGCCTTCATTGAATTATTATAAACCACATCGTACACTTCAGTCCCGAAATTTGCACCCGGGCCGGTACCTGGTACATCCCAATAAGATACTTTTCCTTCAAGTCCCACCTGCGAATTAGGTGCACCGTGTACAAAGTTGAGATCCAGATTGTCTACCTTCTGATCGTGGTAATATTCTTCGTAATATTTGTCATAGATCTCCTTTAGACTGTAAACACCCCAGTATTCTCCGTTTACAAAAACAATTGCTGGTTTTACGTGAAGAGGATTTACATTAAGATTATATTTCGCGGCAAGTGACTGCATAAAGACATCTCTGATACCGGTACCAAAAGATTCTGCCTGTGCAGATCCCAAAGGCGGTGAATGGCTTTCCATATCCCCTCCTGAAACATGCAATTGCGGAAAAACTGTTCTCTTAGTTGTTCCCAGTCCTTCTACGTTAAAAATCGGGCCCTCGAAATTACAGCCGAAACCAAGACGATCGTCCTTAGCAATATAAAAACCCTTTTGTTTTGTTGTCCAGGCTTCGTTTATTGGTTTAAAAAGCATACCATACCCCTCGCTAACCTGCTTTTTATCATCGTAATATTCAACGTGTAAAGAAGGCCCGGAAGTTGCGCCAGGGTTATTAAACCAAGCTGTATCAGCACTCTGAGTGTTTTCGAGTGCTATGGAGATTATACCAAAATTTTTATCAAAATTGGTGTGCTGTTCGCTATAAAAATAGGTATTCGATTCACAGAAACTTGGCAGGTAATTCTGCGGGCAACCGGTACTTGGTTGTCTTGGAACAGCAATGGCCCTTATAACCATGGTTTTCTCTACACTAATTAATGTTCCCACAGAATCCGTGTAACGGTAATAATCTCCGTTCGTAGTCGAATTGTTGTAGAATGGTACGGGATAGTCTCCGTTTTTGGTGTAAAAGATGTCGTAACAAGAAAAGAGGGTGTCATAGGTAAAACCATCAAGTTTCATGTACACCGTTTGAGTTTCACCCGTAGAAAATTCTCCGGAATTTGTTGCACTGGTAAAAGAGCTGGCAGGGCTTGTGCTTGTATACATTCTTGGAGAAGGACAGTAGTCTTTTCCAATAGGTGCTCCGTTAAATGCTTTGGGAGATTTAGTCGGATAAATTTCCCAGGCATCAGGGCCGCCGCTTGTATAATCTGTTTTTCTTCCCCTTACGTGGCCGGGTTTTGTAGGTTTAACCTTTATCTGGTCATAAATTACTCCATTAGGACTGGTAAGAATAATAGACTGGTTTTTACATTGTTCGATGATGAAATTTGAGTGAAAGTTCACCCCGTCATTGTAATCGCGGCCGGAAAGCCATACAACCTGGTATTCACCTATATCAAGCACAAAATTGGAAGGGAACTTCCACTTAAAGAGATTGTTTGGATCGTTGCTAAGGTAATAACCTGCAAGCGACACTTTGGCTCCAAAATTGTTGTAGATTTCGACGTAATCACTGAAAATACCCTTGTCATCAGCCTGGCCCGTACCCGGAACATTGGAAACGTTATACTCATTCAGCACAATTGCGTATCCGGAAACCTGAGATTTTATGTGATCAGTTGCTAAAAAAACAAAAAACAGTGACAATACCAGGAAAACTTTTCTTGCTATCATAAGATTTTTAATGCGTGTTAGTTCAAAATAGTACAACTCAAATATACACATTCGCACCAAATATCTCAAAAAATCATAATTAA
This sequence comes from Bacteroidia bacterium, assembly GCA_016788025.1. Lineage (GTDB taxonomy): Bacteria > Bacteroidota > Bacteroidia > B-17B0 > Aurantibacillaceae > Aurantibacillus. The sequence continues at coordinate 4,572 of JAEUTM010000575.1, read as the reverse complement.
AGGATACTTAATTGTTAAATTTTGGCTGTTAATTCCCGAATCAAAAGACTAACTTTGTAGCCTCTTTTTATGAGCGATATTATTCATCACGAATGCGGCGTTGCACTGGTTAGGTTGCTGAAACCGCTGGACTATTACAAAACAAAATACGGTTCTGCGCGTTACGGACTGCACAAACTTTACCAGATCATGGAAAAGATGGTAAACCGCGGACAAGATGGCGCCGGAGTGGCAACCATAAAGCTTGACATGGAGCCAGGGACAACTTATCTTGACAGGATGCGTTCCATAAAACCCAAAGCCACGCAGGATATTTTTACGCACATAAACAACAATTTTGTTGAAGCTCAGAAAAATTTCCCAAACGCATATCAAACTGCCGCCTGGCAAAAAAATAATATTCCATTCTTAGGAGAAGTGCTGCTTGGTCATTTACGTTATGGCACCTTCGGAAAGAATGGTGTTGGCAGTTGCCATCCTTTTAAGAGACAAAACAACTGGATGAGCCGTAATCTTGTTGTCGCAGGTAACTTCAATCTTACAAATGTTGACGAATTGTTCGGACACCTTGTAGAACTAGGGCAGCATCCCGTGCAAAAAGCAGATACCGTTACAGTGATGGAGAAGATAGGTCACTTCCTGGACAAGGAAAATGACCGCTTGTTTAAGAAGTTTAAGGAAGAGACCGATAAAAATTACGAGATAAGCAAGCTCATACAAGCCAATATCGACGTGGCTTCAATTCTTAAAGAAAGCAGCAAAAAATGGGACGGTGGTTACGTAATGGCGGGCATGATGGGCCATGGAGATGCTTTTGTTTTGCGTGATCCTAACGGTATTCGACCTGCGTACTTCTTTAAAGACGAAGAAATTATTGTCGTTGCAAGCGAAAGACCCGTAATTCAAACCGTCTTAAATGTTCCTTTTGAATCTGTACAAGAAGTAAAACCAGGACATGCACTTATCATTAAGAAGAACGGACAGTTCAGCGAAGAGGAAATTATTGAACCTCAGAAAAAACTTTCCTGCTCTTTCGAACGAATTTATTTTAGCAGGGGTAACGACAGGGACATATACAGCGAGCGTGTTGCCCTTGGCAGAAATCTAACAGAACATGTACTTAAATCCATAAATTATGATTTGGAACATACTGTTTTTGGGTTCATTCCTAACACTGCTGAAGTAGCATTCAGAGGGCTTGTGGAAGGACTTCACGATTATTCGAACAAATGGAAAGCTGCCGAGATTAAAAAGCTGAAAACAAATGCTTCGGAAGCTGACATTGAAAAAATATTAAACATACGACCAAGGGTTCACAAGGTGGTTATCAAAGAAGCCAAGCAACGCACTTTTATTACCGACGACGAAAGTCGCGATACACTCGTAAACCTTGCTTATGACGTTACTTACGGAATCGTAGAAAAGGGAGTGGACAATCTTGTTGTGCTTGATGATAGTATTGTAAGAGGAACGACTTTAAAACAAAGCATCCTCAAAATTCTTGACAGGCTTCAACCTAAAAAAATCATCGTTGTTAGTTCCGCCCCGCAGATCAGGTATCCGGATTGTTATGGCATTGACATGGCCGTTCTTAAAAAATTTGTTGCTTTTGAAGCTGCGGTTGCTTTGCTGAGAGATAAAGGAAAAGAAAAGTTCATCCAGGAGGTTTATGAAAAAGCGAAAAAAGAGCTTGAAAAACCGAAGGAGGAGCAGGAAAATGTTGTGAAGGCAATTTTTGAATCGTTCAGTGATGACGAGGTTTCTAAAAAAATCTCCTCCATGATAAAACCTAAGGATCTGAATGCCGATTTCGAACTGATTTACCAGACTATCGAGGGCCTGCATAGAGCCTGTCCCGAGAATCTGGGCGATTGGTATTTCAGTGGAAATTATCCGACACCTGGTGGAAACAAGGTAAGCAATAAAGCCTTCGTAAATTATATGGAAGGCAAAAACACCAGGGCTTATTAATCTTCAAGTAGAACGGTTTGCTCAATAGCGTCTATCTGGAAAGTACGCTTACCGCTGCCTTTTGAGGGAATGATGAGATCGGCAGAGATTTTTTTCTGAGACTTTGTAATCATTAATACACTGTGTTTTCCTGCCATCAACTTTTTATATTCTGTTGTGGCTTGCAAATCCACGTTATCATAAACAATGTAGTGATTGCCAATAATTACCGAATCCATTGGCTCAATGTAATAGTTGGTAAACCTTACCTGGTATCCTTTATCACACGATGTGTTTAAACAAAGTACTAGGGAAAGTAATAACGGCATGCAGATTTTCAGGTTCATCCCAATCAAAATTTACGGTTCATTTCTCGCTCTATATCGCGCTTTTTGATGTCGTCGCGTTTATCAAACTCCTTCTTTCCCTTTGCCAAAGCAATATTCAATTTAGCAAATCCTTTGTCGCTTATAAAGAGTTTCACAGGTACGATCGTAAGTCCCTGATCTTTTACTTTCCTCAGTAGCTTGTTCAGTTCCATTCTGCTTAACAGCAATTTTCGTTCCCGCAGTGGTTCATGTGTATAAAAGGAAGCATTGTCGTATTCTGCGATGTGAAAATTTTTGACATACAGTTCATCGTTCTTAAAATAACAATAACTATCGGCAAGTCCTGCTCTACCCTCCCTTATGGATTTTATTTCGGTACCTTTTAATACAAGGCCCGCAGTAAATGTGTCGAGGAATTGGTAATCGAATTTAGCGCGACGGTTCTCGATGTTAACGGTATTGCTTATCTTAGTCACAGCAGCAAAAATACGACATTAAATGCAGGTAGTGAAATTGACAGAGGCCAGTTATAAGGATATTGAAACCATTTCCAAACTTGCCGACACCATATGGAATCAGCATTATAGAAGCATTATCACGCAGCAACAGATTGATTATATGCTCGGCAAAATGTACAGCCTCAATAGCCTCCGGGATCAGATGATGAATGAGGGACATCGTTTTTTACTGATCGGGTCTGAGGAAAAGATTCTGGGATTTATTTCTGTAAAGCCAGAAGCCGGGTCTGAGTGGTTCCTGAACAAGTTTTACATCGATCAAACGTTTGCTGCAAAAGGAATTGGCAGCGCTGCTTTTGATCAACTTGTAAAATTGCTAAAGCCGTCCAAAATGACTTTAACTGTAAACCGGCAAAACTATAAGTCTATTAATTTTTATTTCAAAAAGGGATTTGTAATCGAAAGGGTAGCAGATTTTGACATCGGTGAAGGGTATGTGATGAATGATTTTGTGATGGTCAGACTGTCTTAACAGGCCGCTCCTCCGGAGCTTCAAATCGGTACTATTTTTTTGTTAATGATGGGTCGGTCCTACGGACCTTAAATTAGGCTGCTCTAAAAACTGAACAAGGTTACCAGATAAATGATCTTGCAATGAAGTTGGGCGGTGACAGTAGGCAGTAGCAGTGGGCAGCGCATTTGAACCACTGAGACACTAAGACAGCCGACAGTTGGCAGTAGACAGTCGCAGTGGGCAGTTTACAGTGGGCAGTTGGCGGTTTGCAATGGGCAATTGGCAGTGCGCAGCTTACAGTTGGCAGTGGTAGTTTGCGCAAGGAACCACTAAGGCACTAAGGTCACTAAGAAACACTAAGGAGTTGCCAGTAGGTAGTAGGCGGTTTGCAGTGGGCAGTGGCAGTTTACAGTGGGCAGTTGGCGGTTTGCGCAAGGAACCACTAAGGCACTAAGGTCCCTAAGAAACACTAAGGAGTTGCCAGTAGGCGGTTTGCAGTGAACAATTTAGATTGCCGACTGCATACTGCCAACTAATTACTCTCTTTTGACTTCAATATTTTCTCCAGCCCGTACATTTCGTCCCGCAACCTGGCGGCCTCCACAAAATCCATGTCTTTGGCGGCGCGCATCATTGATGATTTTATTTTTGCGATTTGTTTTTTCAGTTCATCGGTATTCATGTATTGCACCACAGGATCAGCAGCAATATTAAACTCGTCTGGTTCTGCATAAGCTTTCACAAGTTTGCCGCCCATTGTTACTTCTATGCCGCCAAACTGTGTTGAAGCGCCGTGTTTTCTACCAGCCTGAACAGGAGTAATATTATTAGCATAATTGTATTCGATTTGTTTTTTCCTGCGACGCTGGGTTTCATCAATTGTGGCCTGCATGCTATCCGTAATTCTATCGGCGTACATGATCACTCTTCCGTTTACATTCCTTGCGGCCCTTCCCACTGTCTGCACTAAACTACGCTCATTGCGTAAAAACCCTTCTTTGTCGGCGTCCAGAATTGCCACCAGGGATACTTCCGGCAGATCCAAACCTTCACGCAACAAATTGATTCCAATCAAAACATCAAACATACCCACTCTTAACTGTCTTAATATTTCCACGCGTTCAAGGGTATCTACTTCGCTGTGAATGTAGCGGCATCTCACGTTAAGTTTTGTAAGGTATTTGGTCAGTTCCTCAGCCATTCGTTTTGTTAAAGTAGTAACCAACACCCGTTCGTCGCTTGCCACCACTTTGTGAATTTCATCCAGAAGGTCATCCACCTGGTTGGCACAGGGCCTCACTTCTATCTGTGGATCGAGGAT
>JAEUTM010000565.1 GCA_016788025.1 Bacteroidia bacterium | reverse complement strand
TTCATTTTAGCGCTTATAAGAAATCAGATTTTTAGTTTAGAAAAACCGTAGTGATTGTTTTGGTGGAGCGTAGTTGAACTTTTTGAGTCCCAATACCTGCTTTTGCGTGCAATACCGGCTTTTCAACTACTGTCTTAGCCCCCTATTGTTTGGACACGTTTAACAATTTTGTTTGCTACTAATTCCATCGCTGCTTGCTCGCTTGTGAGGCAAACAGCTTTCGCCTTTTTTATCCTCTTTAATCCCCACCAACTTAAAAACCGTATCACTCAAATACAGGAGATAATCCTGTGCGTTGAGCGATGCGATATGAGAAGACCACACTCCACCCGGCAAAAATTGTAACCACGTAAAAGTATTTCGTTATACACCTGTGAGATATATTTTCCTTTTTCTTTACGTTCTAACAAATAGTGTAAGCGGGCAAAGCGACCGTAACAACTATCTTATCACGATCGGCAAATATTCATTTAGACCTGTTTTTATGATTGATGGTACTCCCGGGCCTGGACAGTTTTCGGCTGGAGATGACGGGGATTTAGAATCGTATGAGATTCGCTTTCCAAAACGTTCAGACACGGTTTTAATGTACAATCCCGGGGCTAAGCCTACTAAAGAAGTATTTGTTACCGACTGGTATGCTATTGACCTTTTTGTAGACAGCATTAAGCTTTCTTACATCGACACTCTTTTGAGAAGGACGGTTTCTGTTTCGTACAAAAGCCAGCCACTCCAGGTTTACAGCTTAACGTTTCAAATAATGTATGCCGATGGGAAACGAATTCACAAAACAGCTTCCTCCGACAAGATCAGGGATTTCAGCGATCTTTTACATTCTAAACTTCCGTATAAATATCTCCTTCTTTCTAATATTACCTTCTGCGGCAACAATAAAACCAAATTGATAATAGACGATATTATTGGCTGGAAGATATTGGGCGATTGAGTGCTACTGCACCTGCAATTGTTTCCTGCTCATTTTGTCTATTAAACGGAGACCGAGATCCGGGAAAAATTTACTGAGTAATTTTAGCAGAGGAACATTAGGACCGTTTGCGAGTTCCACTTTTCCGCTGTTAACGGTGGAAATAATCTTTTTCGCAAAATCATCGGCATTCACTCCCTTCGCGCTATTACCAATTTGTTTTGGCATGTCCGTTTCTATCTGTGGCGGAAGAACTTCAATAACTTTAAAATTTGTATTTCGTAATTGTTGCCGCAGCACCTTTGTAAACACGCTGAAACCAGCTTTGGAAGAAGCATACAAAGCAAGAATTGGCACAGGGAAAAGAGCAATTTCAGAAGTGATATTCACAATGTAGTTTTCGGTGCTCTTATTTGCCTGAGATATAAAGTGCCGGGTCATGGCAATTCCCCCTGATAAATTGGTATTTATCCTTTGGAAAATTTCAGCAGACGAAAGTCCTGTTTTAGAAATGTTATATTGTTCGACAACGCCCGCATTATTAAAAAGAACATCCAGCACTATTTTATTGCCCGATAATTGTTTAAACAGATGGTCAATTTCTTCCGGCACAGAGAGGTCCACAGGATAATAAGACACATTTTTGTTAGCCGAAGCCACTTTTTTTAATTTGTCCTGGTTCCTGCCGCAAATGACTATTTGATTTTCGGGCGACAAATTCTTTACAAGTGCCTCGCCAATACCCGAACCGCCACCTGTTATTAAAATAGTTTTTCCTTTAAGCATTTTGTTTGTTGTGTTGCAAATGTAATCTCAATACTATACTTTTGAAAGTAGTTACCATAAAGTATACTAGTAACCGAAGTGTTACTGTTACTGAAGGTCAGTTAAATAAAATTTCATGAAAATGGAAAAATGTGTAAATGATATCGGGGATTTACAATTTATCCTGCAAGTGTTGGGAGGGAAATGGAAGCTCCACATTCTCACTACTCTGTATTATGGTAAAAAACGATTTAAGGAATTGGAGCGCGAAATAGAAGGCATTTCTCCGAAAATGCTTATCAAAGAATTAAAG
>JAEUTM010000040.1 GCA_016788025.1 Bacteroidia bacterium | reverse complement strand
GACATTTACAAAGCAACCTTACAGGCTGATTCTACCTGGGGAATGGTAGTAAACCTTGGGGATTCGATAAACACAGCGGAGGACGAGGACGGACCGTTTATACATTCAGATGGGGTAACATTATTTTATAGTTCAAAGGGCAAAACCAGCATGGGAGGTTATGATATCTTCAGGGCTGTAATGCGTCTTGACGATTCAACGTTTAAACGTGTTGAAAATCTTGGTTACCCTATTAACTCACCGGCAGATGATATTTATTTTGTGCTTTCAGCAAACGGAACAACCGGTTATTACAGCAGCGCAAAAAAAGATGGTTACGGATTAAAAGACATTTATAAGGTAGAAACAAATTTTACGGACTTCAAACCTGTACTTTGCCTGGTAAAGGGTACCGTTAAGAGCGATGGCACGCCCGTTGAAGCTGCTATAAAAGTAGAGATGAGTTCCAAAAGCAACAGGCTATTTAAAAGTTTGAGATCTAATTCAAGTACCGGAGATTATCTTGTTACTGTTCCTGCCGGCGTAAATTATGCAATTACATACGCTTATAACGGCAAAGAAGAAACCTTTAATGTTGATGCGGTAGATATGAATAGTTATACAGAAAAAATTCATGATGTGAATTTTGTTGGGGCTCCAATTGCGGCGAACACAAATACCACAGCACCACCTGTAGCGCCATCGGCCACAACTGAGCCGGCTTTAGCAACTAACGAGCCAGCAAAGGAACCGGCAAAAGAGCCTGTAAAAGAAGAACCTATAGCCAGCAATACTAACGCTACAAAAAACGCAGAACCCGAAAAACCAGTTTCGGAGCCATTAGCCAGCAATACCAAACCTGCAAAAACTGCTGAACCCGAAAAACCGGTAGCGAAAACAGAGTCTGAGAACTCAAAACCTACGGAGCCAATTGCTTCAAATACCAAACCTGCGAAGACAACGGAACCTGAAAAACCAGTAGCGAAAGCAGAGCCTGAGAAAACGAATTTGCCCGAGACAAAAGCTCCTGCGGCATCGGAACCTGCTTTAGTGGAAACGAAAACGGCCCTGGGCAGTACTGCCATTTCAGAACCTAAGATCATGCGTTCGAGAAATAATTCGGCAGGATCTGCAGTAGACTTTACAGCACGCCCGGTTACGTCTACGGCTTTACCTCCGGAACTTGCGAACGAAACATTTAATATTCCTTCTAAAGAGAGTTTTAAACCTGTAAACGGACCGCAGATCAAGTCGATGCGTTTTGCTGAAAAACATAATAATGAGTCAGCACCAGATCTGGAGTTTTTAGTACAGGTAGCTGCGATTAAGAATGACAAGAATGTAATTCTTCCTAACCAGGATATTCTTGGCAAGATAGAAAAACTCGATCTTAACGATGGATATATCCGCATTATTGTTGGCGGTTCATTTAAAACCGTTGGAGCTGCGCTTGCTCACAATAAAAAAGTTGTGAAAGCAGGCCAGAAAGAAGGGTTTATTATACTCATCTATAAAGGACAGAGGATTACTTACGAGGAGTTGGAGAAGCTTGGGGTGCTTAAGAAATAGAACGCGGATGACGAAGATCTATTAGATTGATGCGGATATTATTTACGATAAGCTAAATCAAAAGAACAAAAAACCACTAAGACACTAAGATCACTTAGTTACACTAAGAAAGCTCAGTGTACTTTGTTCCTCTGTTCCCTCTGTGTTGAAAAAGCAAGGAGAATTAAAACGGTATCTCAAAATTATTCACCATTAAGGTCCGAGCTTTGCCTTTTGAGGATGGTGTTTCCTGGTAAACGTCGAGTTCTTTATCGCGCAACATTACATTATCAAGACTAAATAAATCGGGATTAAATAGTCCGCCTTTAAACTTAATAATATAAGAGGCACTGGGATTAAGAGCTTTGAAATGTACCAGGCCGATAATTTCCGGCATTTTAATATTTGTCATTTCCCGCACATTTTGTTTTAGAATAACACTGTCCCTGTCATTGAGACGCTGAATGATGATGAGGTCGTTATCAATGCCCTTTTCATTAGCGGTAATATAGTGGAAGCTAAGTTCGTAGATTTTGTCTTTAATAAGTTTGTTTGCGGGAACGTTCAGAACAACATTGTTTTCACTCACCTCTCCTTTAAATATTTTGCCAGGTAGGGAGTCAAAGGTTTGTAACGTAAAATAATTTGTGGAATCGCTTAAGTAAAAATCGCCCTTTTTAGGTAATGAAGATTTGTTTGCATGAAAGTAATCTAATTTTTGTTTTCTCAAATCCGCCAGAAGCTCTTCTTTAGAAATGAGTTTCAGAACATAAGAACTATTTTCAAAAACGGGATCTGCTTTTGCGAAAAGGTTTTCCTCTTCCGGCCTCAAACTTTCTTTCGTCCACAATACATAGAAAGGTTTATCTGAACTCAGATCTTTACGGATCTTTTTTTCATGTAGTTCACTTCCCAGGATGCTAATCAGGTTCTCAGATTCGAGCATGCCTGTTCTGCAGGTGACATTCGCCATTACCGGTGTACGGCTGTGATAAGCGCTGATATATCCTGCATTTCGGCTTTTAACAGTGCCGGGAATCACAAAAAAATCTGTGCCTTCGTGGTAAAAAGGAAGTGGAATAATTCCTTGTGCGAAGTCAGGTTTAATATGGTCAATAACCTCGTTTAGATCTTTATCCACCAATTCTTTTTTAAAGGGATTCTTCGGAAAAAACTCTTTTGGAGAGATAAAATGATAGGGCAGTCCTTCCAGGAAAAAGAGACCGATGAGTATAAACATTAGGATAAAAGCTTTTGTTCCAGCGATCAGGCCGCGATAGTATTCGGAGATTAACACCGTTGCACAAATGGTAGAGATAAAATAAAACATCCAGGCAAAACGGCCAATGGCTCTGAACTGTTTAATGATGGAAATGGAATCCAGGAGATGTTGCAGGTTCCATTTAAAAGGGTAACCGGTAGATAAAATTAACAATACCAAAGAAGCGCAGAGCATTATGACCAAAGTTCGATGATTGGGTTTAGAACTGAACGTGTTTTTGAAACGATCCCAATGTTTCATCATATACACCGGGAGGAACATAAAGGCCAGGATGGTTGTGATTCCAATATAGGCGATCCCTTCCCAGTTGGGCTGGGGAATGGATTTAATGTAAGAAGCCAGTTTGTTGGACAGTCCGGCATAAGAGATGAGAACAGACTGAGGGCTTGCATCATAAACCAAAAATCCATAGGGTTCCAAAGGTCGGTTGAGATGCGTGTCGCTGAGTTTCACCAGGCAGAAAAAGAGACCAACCGGCAAAGCACATTGAATCAACAAAGGCAAGATCATTTTTTTTATCTGTTTGTATTCCCAGATCATTTTGCCAACAAAACAAAGGGCAATAAAACCAGATCCGATCATTCCCATGTAAGGATGAATAAGGAAAGAGCAGAGCAGAGAAAATGAAATCAGGATAGAATATTTTAAGCTGGATTTTTTT
>JAEUTM010000482.1 GCA_016788025.1 Bacteroidia bacterium | reverse complement strand
CTATTTTCCTGTCTTTCTGCGGACATTTTATCTGACCAACAAATCTAAGTGTTTATCTATTGTTTCAGTTGATTTTTGAAATTTCTGCATCACTGTCTTCTTTAATTCGTCCCCCATATTCATGTCGCCCCTCCCTTCATAAATCTCTTCCAGAGCTTTAATCAATTCTGGCAATGGGTTTTCTCTGCTTACAAGGTAGCCGTTTTTACCATTTATGATAAAATCTGAAAAATCACCCACTCCCTCACAAACAATCACTTTTTTGGAAAACAATGCGGCTTCCTTCACGGTATTATTGCTGGCTTCTGTGAATGAAGGATGCACAAGGACGTCGCAAGCTGCAATATAATCAAGAACCTTTGAAGTGTAGCCAATAAAGTACACCTGGTTTTCAATATTCAATTCCCTTACAAGTTGTTTACATTCCTCCAGTCCGGGACCAGAATCGAGCGCCATAAGACAAACCTGTTGTCCTTTTTCGATAAGTGCAGCCACAGCCCTAATCGCGAGATCATTTCGTTTCAGAGGCACAAAACGTCCGCAAAGCAAAATCCTGAGTTTGGCGGGATGCATTTGTTTTATCTCCGCTACTCTTTCAGGTGATGAACTGTACTTGGAAAAATCGTAAACGTATGGAACGAGCTTTATTTTTTTTGCTGGCACTTGTTCTTCATTGGTCATTTTTTCAAGTATGACCGAAGATGGTACTACTATTTTTTTAGCCAGTCTGTTAATGATTTTGTCAAAAATCCTGGAGGTTCTGTTGTTTTCAATTAAATGATGTCTGTAGTTCACAACCTTTGCCCTTATAAAGAACTGTGCCAGCACTGAAACAATATTGGCAGTCTGCAGATGTGACTGCACGGCGCTAATTTTGTGTCTCCGGCAAAAAGAAATAAGAAAGAAAAAATGTTTCAGGTAGAACAAAACAGAAGTTGTTTTGGGAACATAAAAGGAAAAAACGTTGATCCCTTGTTTTTCAAGGGCTTCATGTAGCTCATCTTTTTCTGCATGCGTTAAGAAAAAAATATGGTGGCCCCTTGCTGAAAACTCAAGCGCCAGGGTTTCAAGCACATTGCTGCGTTTCGCGGAAGGATAATATATCAGGATATTCTCGGGCATTTTCTTTTTCGCACCAGTGTCATAATCTGATTTCAGAACGGGAAATCTCCAGTCTTTTGATCAGATCTTTCAATTCCAAATATTGGCGATGGTGATTCCTTTGTTTCCGGCGAGATAATTCAATTCCCATTAATTTAGGTGTTTAGGAATTAATTCAACGTCAAAGAAATCCTGGCTGGATGTAAAATCCTGCTCATTCATAACCTTTGACTTAAATAACAATTCGTAATTATTACTCACAATAAAATGATAGATCTGATGCATAGAAGAACCAAAACTTTTGAGAGCTGCCGGATGAAGAGCAAGATGTATAACCGGTCTGTGTTTTTGAAGAGTTTTTTGAGCGCCCAGTAAAACCTCATATTCCGCGCCTTCCGCATCAATTTTAATAAAATCTACTTTAGCAAGATCCTGGTCAACTACAAAATCGTCAACGGAGGTAACGTGTACATCGATACTTTCAAAATCGTGCTTGCGCTTATAATCTACCAGACTATTTGCGGGATCTAATTTCATTTTTGAAATAAAGAATTGAGTAGTTCCTTTTTTGTCGGAAACAGCTTTTTGAACAGGAATAACAGTATGCCCCATCATATTCATTTCAATGGTCTTACACAGCGTTTTGAAAGTGTAAGGTGCTGGTTCAAAAGCAAAAACTTTACCGCCCGCTCCGGTTAAATCGCTGAAAACCTTACTCATCAAGCCAAGTTGGGCGCCGATGTCAAGCACAACACTGTTTTGTTTGATACGTTGTTTGAAAAAATTTATGTGTTCTATTTCGTAATCCGCCTGGTAATAGTTCCTGAAACGAAACGGCAGTCGGATGGTAATCCCGGAGATTCTGATCGACTTACCGCTTGGGTAAAAAAGTTCGATTATTTTATAGATCAGGTTTTTCACGATTTGATTTGCTTGAAGGTATTTTGGTAATGTTTTATGGCTTTGGCCTCTGTATAGTTTGAAGCACTGACTCTCAGTTTTTCCGACAGTTCTTTTTTCTCCTCTAAGGGCAGGTTAAAGTACCAACGAATTTTTGCTGCAAGTTGTTCAGCAGAGGGTTCGACAATCAGATCCAGGTGAGCTTCCTCAATAATCTGTTTGGTGCCGGTTTGGTCAGAAACGATTATCGGTACTCCTGCGTGCATTGCTTCTACGGTAGAGGTTGGAAAGGCGTCCCCACGTGCTGTATGAATGCTGAGATCAGCATTTTTCATATAGTCTTCGATATTGTCCGAATGTCCAACAAAAAAAATGTTTTTTCTATCCTCAACACTGTATCCTTTCGTGAGTCTTGATATGTCTGCCTCAGACCAGTTTCCGACAATATAGTATTTTAGCTCCGGCATGTCTTTTCTAGCCATTAAAAAAGCCTCGCACATAATATCAAGGCCTTTATAGTAAATTCTCGCTTCACCGGGACCGGTTGCAATGGAGATCATAGTGTTTGTTGCAAATTGCGGTTGTATGGTGTGAAGAACCTTTAAACGATTTTCCAAAGGCCCTAAGAACGTTACATGCAGGGATGGTTTAATATCTGGTCTCATTCTCCGAATCATGCCGCGCATAAATTCCCCTTCGCAAAAAATATGATCATAATTATTTATAAGCCATTTGTGCATTAAACGACTGTAAAAAGGAATTTTTTTTGCGAGGAAAAAATAAGGGAGTTGGTTTCCCATGTGCGCTATAATAGTGATGCGTTTTGGTAAGATCCCGAGTTTTTTTGCGATAATAGGGCTGAAATGCAGACCATCCACCAAAATATAATCATAATGCTGATAGCCTTTGTAGGCAAAAGCATTTCTGAACCACGCATAGAGATTACGAAGTGGGCCAAATTCCTGGTCCTGCCACCTGTATTTTTCGTCAATGGGTTTATGATCCACACCCAGGGAAGTCGCCAGGCTATTATGAAGGAAATGCGAGGATGGTCTTCCGTGTAAATATAAAATTCTATTGTTCAATGGATCAATTTAGAAGTGATGTATAAAAATCGTCAAGCAATTTATTTGCCGAATGTGCACTGTATTTCTCTTCAACAGTTTTTCTCGCGTTTTCGCTGATTTTTTCAGCGAGGTCTCGGTTCTGATAAAGTCTGCGAATTGTTTTTTCGATGTCTTCCGCATCGCCAACCTTAAAAAACACACAATCGTATTCATTCGTACAAACCGAACGTAGTTCAGGAATATCGGAAATGATCATAGGAAGACTCATTGACATTTTTTCGAGCAAAGATAAAGGTAATCCCTCTTTATGCGAAGGAAAAACACCCAGGTTGCAATTCTCGAGTATTGCATGTGTGTCGGACACAGAGCCGGTGAATATAATGCTATCGGCGCATTTTAAATCATGTGCCAACGTCTGAATTTTTCCGTTCAAATGATCTGGTCCCACTACAAAGAGTTGTTTGTTTTCGATATCATTTAGGCCGGCCCAGGCCCTGATAAGCTCCTCATGGCCCTTGTTGTTATCAATCCTGGAAACATAAACTGCTTTTAAACCTTCCGAAAAGTTTAGCCTTGATTTTTTTTTGAAGCGCTCCGTATCCACAGAATTCGGTAAAACCATAATTTTCTTCGGCGGATCCGGAACCGAGAGTTTTAAAAGATTTTTCTGAATCTGTAACGAAACGCAGATCACATGGAAGCCCGAGTAGAGTCTGCGGAAAATAAAAGACATCAACCTGGTTCTGAACACACCAAGTTCTTCCCGGGTAATCCTGAGAGTGTGATCCGTGAATATATAAATAGCATTGTAAGCGAAAAACTTTTTCAATCGCAACTCCCGTGGACCTGTGTGGAAATGAATAATATCAGGTCTGAAGGCACTTATTTCATCAATGATCTTATCTAATAGGTAAAAAGAACTTTTTGCTCTTAGTAATACTTTTAGATAGCCAAACAGGGAGTAGTCCTGCTGAAAATGATAATCCAGGTACGTAATGGCCACGTTCTCCGGGTGCTTACAAATTCTAAAGATGCTTTTTTCTGAGTTGAATTTGCTCAGGGCAATGATATGTGCCTGGTATTTATTCCGATCCAATCCGTTAATACTATCTATTAATACTTTTTCGCTTCCTCCAATGTTTAGGGAATGAATGATATACAGTATGCGAATTTTATTTTCCAGGTTAGATTTTTTCGAAAATGGCAATGATGGTGTGTCCGGTAATCCTACGTCTGTATCTGCGGATCAACGGCCTGAAGAATAGAGGGCCCCTTGTTTTCCAGATTAATTTGGTCAGAAAATTATTTCCCAGAACAAGTTTGGAAAGAACTTTGTATATGAATATGTCGACATGCGTTTCCTGCATGGGTTCTTTTACGATTTCCACGAGCCGAAGGGGATAGATTTTTACCAGCGCGCTGAGAGAATTTTCCGTGAATAAATTCACATGATGCGGAGGCATATTCAAATACCGGCTTGGATGAATGTTGTCTTTTAAAAAGTATGCATCGTTATTTGGTACCGCAATAACAAGGCGACCATGGGGTTTAAGTGCCTTTATTGAATCAAGCAACACGGAGTGTATTTCCGAAATGTGTTCCATAACCTGGAAAGAACAAACGACATCATATTTCCCGGCTTGTTGTTTTACATGGTCTGAAATGGACTGTTGTGCAAGGTCAATGCCTTTTTCCCTTCCGCGTTTAATGGCGTTTGGGTTAAATTCCAGACCAGTGCAATGAACAGCTTTATTGTTTTTAAGTTTCGTCAAAAAAGCTCCGTCACCGGAACCAATCTCAAGTAAATGCTCATTCGAATGTATTCGCGAAATAACTTCGAGATGTTCCCAGCGTTCCTGATCGTAATACCATTCTTTTCCTGACAGTTCTTCGTAAAAACGCTGGTCGCCATCTAACTTAAAAGGAAAATAAAATTGAAGGTTTGTTATAGGACATTCACAGAGATATATTTCCGGGATGCTATGAAACAAACGTGCAACATCGAGTCCATAAACTTTTTTATAACCTTGCACAATTTCTGTTGTTGCAACGGTTTTTATAATTCTGGCCGGTTTGAAGGGATCAAAGGGTGAAAATACCTGTGTCATTATTCGCCTGGAATCATCTTCCAATTTACCTGTTTGTAAAAGATCTTGTTCAGTTCAAGTGAAGGAGACTCGGGAGCCTTGTGATCTGTTTTGTCGATGCGGAGAACAAAGCACTCCTTCAAAACTTCAAAGTCACTATGCTCGTTGCCCAGGTATAAATCAACCAGGTAATCACCGTACATTAAATGAAGTTGCGGGAAGTTTATTTCGAATGCACCAGATTGAATAGTGTTATTAATAAGATTGCCCGAATAATGTTTGTTGTTAATAGCCATTAGTGGAGTTCCGGTCAGGTCACGAATGACGAGTCCAAGCACCGGATAATTTAATTGGCGGTTTGTTTTAAAATGTACTTTTAATTTAAGATCGCCTCCGCTTGGTATAAAGTCGGCTGGTTTTTCTTTGTGGAACAATTCGAGTTTGTGAATACTTTTCTCTTTAATAAAAAGCTGGCCGTTTTGAAAATGAGACAGCTCGGCAAGTTCTTCCGTGTAACGTTTTATAGCCTCATCAATACTTCCATCTGCCGCAGTTTTCCCTTTGCTTAAAAAAACGCCGCGTTTGCACAGTTCTTTCACGGCAGCCATATTATGGCTTACAAACAAAATTGTTCTGCCGCTCCGACTCACATCTTCCATTTTACTGAGACACTTTTTCTGAAATTCAGCATCACCAACCGCAAGTACTTCATCAATAACCAAAATCTCAGGTTCGAGGAAAGCAGCAACTGCAAAGGCCAGGCGTAATTGCATACCGGAGCTGTAATGTTTTAATGGCGTCTCGATAAATTTCTCTACCCCTGCAAAATCCACAATTGCATCAAATTGTTTTTGGATTTCTACCCGTTTCATTCCCAGAATACTGCCGTTCAAAAAAATATTCTCGCGTCCGCTTAGTTCAGGGTGAAATCCTGTTCCAACTTCCAGGAGTGAAGCAATTCTACCCCGACAAGTAATACTGCCCGATGTAGGAGGTGTTATCTTGCTGAGTATTTTTAGAAGCGTGGATTTGCCGGCACCGTTTTTACCGATAATGCCTATTGTGTCCCCGGGCATCACATTAAAGCTCACATCTTGAAGTGCCCAGAATTCTTCTTTACGGGATGAGGGTTTCAGAAAGGAAAACAAATCCTCACGCAGGCTTAGATAGGGTTTTTGTTGTCCCCGGATACTATACTTTTTGGAAACTCCCTTTATTTCTAAGATCGGCTTCAATGCAGTAAATATACACAATAGCCGAGGATAATTGTTATTGAGTATTCTGCTCTTCGGTATTTTTTTCAGCAGGATGAAAGTAGTTGTAAACAAGCGTTGCTTTTGACTTTCCGATGATCCTTTCCAGTTCTTCGAGATTTGCTTCTTTAATGTTTTTCACGCTTTTCAATTCCAATAACAAAGTATCAGACGTTTTAGAACTAATGCCCTTGATTTCATTAAGTTCAGTCTTAAAGGTCTCTCGGCTTCGTTTATTCCTGTGGTGCGTAATGCCAAAGCGGTGGGCCTCATCCCTGATTTGCTGGATGATTTTCAATGTTTCACTCCTTTTGTCGAGGTACAGAGGAAGCGGATCGCTGGGAAAGTAAATTTCTTCCAGTCGTTTTGCAATGCCAATGACTGCCACTTTGCCCATTAAACCAAGTTTTCTGAGACTTTGAACCGCAGCGCCCAGCTGACCCTTACCTCCGTCAATAACGATAAGTTGTGGCATCGGTAATTTTTCTTCGATCACTCGTGAATAACGCCGATAGATAACTTCTTCCATGGTCGCGAAATCATCCGGCCCTTCAACCGTTTTTACGTTGAAATGGCGATACTCTTTTTTTGCAGGTTTACCGTCGATAAATACCGGCATGGCGCTTACTGCATATTCACCCTGGATATTACTGTTATCAAATCCTTCGATACGCCTTGGTTGTTCTTTTAAACGCAGATCTTTCATCATTTGGTTCATAATGCGATCTGTGTGTTTTTCCGGGTCCGTTAAAGCAATTTGTTTTTCCCTTTCCTGTTTATAGAAAAGTGCATTCTTGTAACAGAGGTCCAACAATTGTTTTTTGTCGCCAATCTTTGGAACAAAATATTCCGACCCCGGAAGCTGTATCTCCGGAGCAAATGGAACGATAATCTCTTTTGATTTGCTGTTAAAACGGTTGCGGAATTCCACAAGAGAAAACAACAGGATATCGTGATCTGTTTCTTCTATTTTTTTCTTGATCTCAATGGTCTGAGAATTAATTATGGCTCCATTGATGATCTGGAAATAATGTACATAAGAGTTTTTGTCGTCACTGATCAGGTTAATAACATCCGTGTTGGTTATGGAAGGGTGAACAATAGTAGATTTGCTCTGGTAATTGCTCAGCGCTTCAATCTTGTTTTTCAGCTCTTCTGCTTGTTCAAATTCAAGGTTCTCAACCGCCTTCTGCATTTTCGTTTTCAAATCTCGGATCGCAAAACCGATGTTACCTTTAATAATTTGTCTTATTTCGGAAATATTCTCTGCATATTCTTCTTCACTCTGCTTATTCACGCATGGGGCCTTGCAGCGCCCAATATGAAATTCAAGGCAGGGTCTGAATTTTCCTTTGTCAATATTTTCCTGTTTCAGATCGTAACTGCAGGTGCGTAATGGGTAGGTCTGACGAATAATGTCCAACACCGTATGCATTAATTTCACAGAGGCATAGGGACCAAAATACTCGCTGCCGTCTTTAATTTGTTTACGTGTGTAGAATAGACGCGGGAATCGTTCATTTTTCAAAATGATCCAGGGATATGTTTTGTCATCCCTCAGATTAATATTGTAACGGGGTTTAAGATTTTTAATGAGATTGTTTTCAAGCAGCAAAGCATCCAGCTCATTGTTAACCTTCACCGTTTTAATATCATTAATCTTAGCCACCATAATGCGTAACCTTCCGCTATCGTGCTCTTTGGTGAAATAAGAAGTAACCCTTTTTTTAAGGTTTTTGGCTTTCCCGACATATAAAAGTGTATTGTCCTTATCGTAATACTGGTAAACGCCGGGACTGTCGGGCAGGATCTTAATAAGATGTTTGATATGTTCCGGGAAGTCGTCCGACATTAAGCAAATTTAGCAATACATAGAGGACTGTACAAAGTTCAAAATCCCCCCTTTTGTTATTTTACGTTATTAAGCGAAATCGTACCTTCCTTCTTTGTATTCAAGATCAATACGTTATGAGAAGATTCGTTTTTGTCTTTTGTTTTTTATTTTTTGTTATAGACTCACACGCCCAGTACAAAACAGGGGAGGAGCTTGTGGCTGTTATGCATAAGCGTTATTACAAGGCTCCATGCAAGATTTATTCATTTTCCCAGCGCAATACACATTACAAGGCTGATACTGTTTCCGGGCATTCCGAATGGCATGAAGTAATTGAATTCCCGGATAAGTTCAGGATAGATTTTGGCAATAAGAGCGATGGGAACTTTGTGGTGTTTAAAAATGATTCTGTATTTAATTATAAAGCCGGCAAACAGGTAAAATTGCGGGCAGATTCAAACACTCTTTTATTATTGCTGGGTGGAATGTATTACCGTCCGCTGGAAGATGTTTTTGCGCGAGTTAAGATCCAAGGTTATGATCTAAACATTCTTTCATCTCAAGTATGGAACGGAGAAGAGGTTTTTGTTATCGGAGCCAAAGAAAATGATCTTTCAAGAAACCAGTTCTGGGTAAATAAAAAGACACTAAGAGTGCTTCGTATTATTGAAGCAAGAGGTGAAAACGATAAAATGGATATGCGCTTCGAAGCCCACCAGGATTGGTGCAAGGGTTATGTGGAAACCAAAGTATCATTTCGCAGGAATGGAAAGTTGGAGCAGGTGGAAGAATATTATGATATTAAAGAGGCGACTTCGTTTCCGGAACGTTGAACAATTAGTCTTTAGCAAATTTTTTAACTGCCAGAATCCGGTTATCAGTTCTGATAATAGCCGTATAAATTCCGGGTTCAACATTCTGAATATTAATTTGATTTGACCCGGATCCTATTGTTTGAGTGACGACAATCTGACCCATTGCATTCATAAGTTCCACATAATTTACAGTCTCCTGAATGTGGTCGGGTAACTCAATGTTAAAGGTGTTGTTTGCCGGAATGGGATATATATTAATTCCACTCCTGATTATATTTTCGTTTACTGAAGTGGCCGCTACACAGGTGTGATTTGAAATTTGAACGGCGCCAAAGTCATCATCCTTGTAACAAATAAATGCTTTAAACATGTAAGATGGATCACAAAGAGGATCAAATACTTCTGTTACCGGAAAAAAGAACCCGCTGCTGCCTAAACGCTCGGTAACCGTCCATCCGGTATGCATGTAAAGTCTTTTCAGGTTTTCTCCGTGAATAACAACAGTTGCGACAGAATCCACCTGGAAGGTGAGCAAACTGGGACTCGTCGGATTCTCAAAAATCTGCGTTGCCCAACCTTGTCCCGCCGTACAATTAAAATCAAATAATACCTGCCAGGTGTGATTGGTGTTTTGGTTTCTGAAATAGACCTTGTTGTTTTTTTCCATTATTACGGAATTAGACGCTCCGGTGGTACAACCGTCGGGAAAAAACCGAACATTGGATATTAAGCGAGCTTGATCAATTTGATCTACAAGAGTATCTTTTACATACCGAACACGTAAGATCATATTAGTTGTTGGTGGCGCCATCCCTGGCCCATAATAGTAGTTCCACTCAGCCCCTGGAGGGCAAAAAACCACTTGGGAAAATGAGTAAAGCGAAAAGCAAAGCAGCAGTGAAAGTATAAATTTCTTCATAGGTAAGAATTTAAATTAAAGATACTAAAACTGGCCACTTAAGTTAAACCTTTACAGCAACTGTCAGGGCGCATCAAATAAGTGGTCATATTTTCGATTTATTTGTTAAAGATTCTTTCAATTTACCATAATTCCTAATGATTGCTATCTATATTTTTCGGGTTTTGTCTTGCATCGTGGTTCCTTGTTCTTGCGTCAACCCGAAGACCAGGTATTTTCTGTTTTTTTCCGTTATTTACCAGAGCCTCCGTACCTTTACCTTGTGCAATTTAAACCGATCAAACAACTTAATGCCATTCTCACCCAGGAGTATTTTGAACCCACGGTGAGTTGGGCATTTCGTGTGGTGCTTGCACTAAATGTACCCATGATCCTTCTACCGCTTTGGAAGGGTTTTTCTTACGAGGTGATTTGGGCTGCATTTGGCGCTTATCTCATTTCACTCACAGATTACCGCGGATTGCATTACAAGAAAATAATGATCCAGTCTTTGGAGGCAGTGTTGATATTTTGTGCAGGCATGTTGGGAATGCTGGTAGCCTCGTCGGTATGGCTGTCTGTAGTTGCGATGTTTTTTGTGGGACTCTTCGCTGCTTTTATCCGTAACTGGAGCGACTATGGTTCCAGCATTGGCGTGGCGGTTGGATTTTTCTTTTTGTTCGGCCTGGCAAATCCCCAACCTCTGGATCAGGCCCTGCTTTACGGACTGTATTTACTGATCGGAGCAGGCTGGGCAATCTTTATTACTTTACTTTCTTTTCCGTTGCGTCCTTCAAACCCTGTTAAACGTTCGGTTGCCAGAATCTGGAAAGCAAATACCGAATTGCTTGACGCAATTATCGAAGAACGCAGTTCCGATGGAAAA
Organism: Bacteroidia bacterium; assembly: GCA_016788025.1. GTDB lineage: Bacteria > Bacteroidota > Bacteroidia > B-17B0 > Aurantibacillaceae > Aurantibacillus. Next base: position 3,460 of record JAEUTM010000482.1, on the reverse strand, counting down.
AATCTTTCAGCAAATATCGCAGGGAAGGAAATGGTTTTGAGAACGGCCATCAATCAGTCGGTAAATCTTTTTGAACGGCGCGAAAAATCCTCCAAAGTTCAACATTATGATATCCTCATTGAACTGAGAAGGGTTGCGGCTCTTTTTGGTGGCGCTTTAAGTTCAATTCATGAAGAACTTGAGGAAATAAAAAGGACAGACCTGGAGGAATTGCGTGAAGCAACGTTGTATAAGACTTTATCATCAATAGCACAGGCCAGTGCGCGTTTGTCCATCGTTATTTATACTTCGCGACCTGAAGATCTTACACTGGCAAAAGTTCGGACACAGCGTGTTGGAATCGCAATTGATCTTTTTAAAGAAGAGCTTAAAAGCTGGGAAAAGGAAGAGCGTGAAAAAATAGCCTGGACGCACTTTACCGACTCTTTAGACAAAGCCTATGAATACATCAACCAAAGTTTGTCCTTGCTTGACCAGAAGTTGGAGTTACGAAAAGGCGACTATTTTGAAGCCTATAAGCTGACCTACAATAATTTCGTGGCCGGTGTGAAGTCGTGGGTAATTGTTGATTTTTTGAAGAATCTTGTAAATATCAATTCAGAACAGTTCCGTTACGCACTAAGAGTTGCCTTGGTTCTCTGTTTTGGTGTATTCCTGTTCCGCTTTTTTGAAATGAGTCATGGCTATTGGATTCCCTTGACCATCATCATCGTTATACAACCATATTATGGCGCAACCCGAAAAAAAGGACTGGAGAGGATCATAGGCACAGTTTTAGGAATTGTATTAGGTGGGGTGATTATGATGCTTCCTTTGTCACATTGGACCTTCGTAGTGCTCTTGGTCATCGTTTCTTTTTTTGTGGCATATTTCCTTCGGAATAACTACAAGGTGGGTGTGTTTTTTGTGACGGTAATGATGGTAATCATGATGCAGCTTTCCCAACAGGCAAGCTGGGATCTGATTGGCTGGCGAGTTCTGGCTACACTCATTGGTGCAGCACTCGCCTTGCTGGCGGGTTACGTTTTCTGGCCGGTTTGGGAGATTCAGAGATTTCCCACATTAATGAGCAACGCTATTAAACAAACACAGTTTTATCTTGATCGTGTTCTGATGTTTTATAACAGGGAATTGCCGGCAGGTGAAAGCTGGTATAGACAGCGTAGAATTGCCGAAGAAGCAAACAATAACGCTTTTGCCTGCGTGCAAAGGATGCTGGAAGAACCACAAAAACGTCAGCAACAACTGGATGAATGTTTCTCAATGGTGGGCATAAGTATCCGGATAGCTCGTGAGATTACGTCGATTGCTTTGTTAGCTGAAAAAAACAAAAGCACCGAAACACTGGTAGCGCTTCGTGAATACCGCGAAAAAGCAAATGAACTTTTTGAGCACGAAATTGTAAGAATAAAAAACATGGCGGAAAGTGCAGGTCCCGGATTTTCGGAGATTAAATCAAGCCTGATAGCATTACAATCCGGCCAACAAAAGGATCTCCATGTTATAAAAACAGAACTTGGAAAAATTGTTTTCGAGCTGGAAGCCCTGAGAAGAATTTCGTTTCAAACTGAAATCAAACCTTTCTGAGGATTTTAAACTCTGCTTCTCAAGAATTCTGTGTAGAAGAAAGTATAGAAAAATAAAAAAGAGGCTGATGTTAGCAGCCTCTCCTTATTCAATTATTTTTTTATTAAAGTGTCCCGCGTAAAGCTTGTTCACGCTCTATTGATTCGAATAAAGCTTTGAAATTGCCCGCTCCGAATCCTTTAGCACCCATACGCTGGATGATCTCATAAAACAGGGTAGGACGGTCTTCTACAGGCTTGGTAAAGATCTGTAATAAATATCCTTCTTCATCGGCGTCCACAAGAATAGACAAACGTTGAAGTTCTTTAATGTCTTCTTTCATAATATCCATGTGTACACCCAGGCGCCTTGGAATATCATCGTAATACGCTTGTGGCGGAGGAGGTAGAAACTCCACACCACGTGCCTTTAATTCACCCACAGTTTTGATGATATCATCCGTTGCCAAAGCCAAATGTTGCACGCCGGCACCTTCATAAAAATCAATATACTCTTCGATCTGCGATTTTTTCTTTCCTTCAGCAGGTTCATTGATCGGAAATTTAATACGACCATTCCCGTTACTCATTACCTTACTCATTAAAGCAGAATACTCAGTCGTAATTTGTTTATCATCAAAACTTAAAAAGTTTACAAAACCCATTACTCTTTCATACCACTCCACGGTTGCGTTCATTTGATTCCAGCCTACGTTACCAACCATGTGATCCACGAATTTAAGACCTACCGGTGTAGGGTTGTAATCGCTTTTCCACTCCACATAACCTGGCAAGAATGCGCCCTTATAGTTTTTGCGTTCTACAAACATGTGAACAGTTTCGCCATAGGTATAGATGCCAGAACGGACCACTTCACCATGCTCATCTTTTTCAACGGTAGGTTCCATGTACGATTTAGCTCCACGTTTGGTTGTTTCTTCATATGCTTTGCGAGCGTCTTCCACCCAAAGCGCGATTACCTTTACACCATCGCCGTGTTTTTTAACGTGCTCACCGATTGGCGAATTACTATTTAATGCAGTGGTAAAAACCAAACGGATCTTATCCTGTTTCAGCACATAGGAAGCGCGGTCTTTCAACCCGGTTTCTAATCCTGCATAAGCATATGATTGATAACCAAATGCTGTTTTATAATAATGCGCCGCTTGTTTCGCGTTGCCCACATAAAACTCTACATAATCTGTTCCTAACAAAGGCAGGAAATCCTGTGCGCCTTCAAATATTTTTTCTAAACCGTATTCTACGTTTTTAATTTCTTTAGTTGCCATTGTAAAATGTTTTTTAATAATCAATAAATCGAATAATACACTCAATCGTCAATTCGTAAATCGTCAATTGAAAATCCGTTTATTCAACTCCACATAGCCATCGAATGGGCTCTTAATATTTTCCTGTGGGACATTATTCAAAGGTAAAGTTTTCGGGAATAGAATCAAAACCCCGGGTACTAGTGTTAAAAGCCTCTAAAGCCCTGGAAAAATTGGTATATTTGATTAAAACCCAAGCAAATGAAACATATTCTGTTTTGTTTTTTCACAACACTTGCTCTTTCTGGTATCGGACAAATTAATCTTGACTCTGGCCTGGTAGCTTGTTATCCGTTGAATGCCGGTGCGGCTGATTTAAAGAACGGACACAATGGAGTTTTATATTCCGTTGGACACGCTCAAGATAGATTTGGTAAGTCAAAGAGAGCGGTGTATTTTGATGGCACGCCTGGGTGCTATGCAGAATTGCCGAATCATTTCGATCTTAAGGGTAATTCCGTTGCTTTTTCCGCGTGGGTTAACGCCGTAGGGGTTTCTAATAACGGGAATTATATCATTTTTACGAAGAATAACAATCCAAATGGACCAGCTAATATAGAGGCCTAT
>JAEUTM010000474.1 GCA_016788025.1 Bacteroidia bacterium | reverse complement strand
CTATTTTCGGGTGTTTTTTACAATTACTGAAAAACCCGATCATGAACAGTATCTAAAACACCCCGACTGCGAAAAGGCACTGAGAGGTGAGGATGAGGACTAAAAGGAATAGAACCAGCCCCTATAAAGCGAAAAAAACCTCCGAAATTTAATCGAAGGGTTTTTTGCTTGACCAGGTGTCTCAAGGATTCAGCAGCTAGTTACTTTGGCAAACCGCTCCTGCGAGAACAGGGTCGAACGGGTTTATGGAGGATTTGTTAAAATTGAGGTGCCGCTTTTAATTCGCTTTCTTCTTGATCAATTATTTGTATGTTTTTCACGCTATTCATGTATCCCATTTTTTCTAAAGTTGTTTTAAGCATTAGCTTAATGGCTTTCTTTCCCATACTTGTTTTAAAGTACTTTTCCCTTTTTCTGGCATCTTCTTCAAAAAGGTAGAATTCGCAGAAAACGAGTTCAAGAGGGCCTCTGTAAGAGGTGCTTTTAGTACCACCAGAATTATGATCTTTGATTCTTGCTTCCAGATTTGAGGTATATCCCGTATATAATTCAAAATCTTTTTTACTGAAAAGAATATAAACGCAAAAAGGCAAAGGCATCATGTTTTAAAATTACAAAAGATTCTGGAAAGTGGTCCCGAAGCAGAAATTTCGCTTCGCTCACTTCACTTCGGAACTCACTGAAGCGAAAAGCCCCCTCCCGAAAAAATATCGAAAGGGGATCCTTCTAACGAAGTGGTCCCGAAGTAGAAGGTCGCTATCGCTCCCTTCACTTCGGGAAACCACTGAAGTGAAAAAGCCTCTCCGAAATTAATCGAAAAGGCTTTTTCTACTTCAGTGGTGCCTCCAGGAATCGAACCAGGGACACACAGATTTTCAGTCTGTTGCTCTACCGACTGAGCTAAGGCACCATTTTTATTTCAACTTCTTTCGGTAAAAGAAGATTTTCAGTCTGTTGCTCTACCGTCCCGATAGCTATCGGGAGAGATAAGGCACCGACTCACTCTCGTCATTTCTGATTTGAGAGGCTGCAAAAATACATATTTTATGCTTCCTACAAAACTTTTTTACTAAAAAAATAGGGATTTTAGCGTTTGCATCAAAGGACTTTATTGTAGATTCGGGCTGAAATACCCAAACAGCCAAAACCCGACTGCTAATGATAAATTTTGTTTCCTCTCCTTTTTCATCCAGATTATCAATCTGTTTCTTTTTATTGCTTGCTTTATATACCCGTATTGGCTCTGCCCAGATCTGTGATAAAAAAACCATGGTCTTTTTCGATTCTGATCAATTTTCCATCAAATCTACCGAAGAAGTAAAACTGCAGAATCTTACCCATCAATTTTCTCAGAAAACAGACACCTTCCTTCTGGAGATCTATGCCTTTACTGACAGTATTGCCTCGAAAGATTACAATTATAAGCTTGCACAAAATCGCTTCAAAAGTATTGTTGCTTATTTAAAGAAGAATTCCTCCGCACACTTTGAAATCGTGGAAAGGGTGCGTGGTGAGGCGACACCACTCAAATCTAACGCTACAGAGGAAGGCCGTGCAAAAAACCGAAGGGTTGAAATTTTCTACTTTAAATTGAATAATGGTAGGATTTCCATAAAGGGAAAGGGTGGAATGGAATTGGCAGTAGGAACTGATCTTTTTGCTCCATGCGGCATTTGTGAAACTAATCCTAAACTTAATGAGATATATACCGATGAAGAAGCAGAACGCGCAGGTGTACCAATGGCGTCAGCAACTGGATGCAGACTCACAACCGCTGGGATGATCAATCTTAGGTTTAATTGCAAGGAACAAACCAAGCCAGGTGAAAATGGCAAAATGAAAAATGATCGTTGTACAGATGTAGCTATTAAGATACCTGTAGCCAGTTTTGATGAAGAGATGGAAATATGGAGCGCGCGAACGTCATCCGGCAACAATTCCGGCAACATGTCAAAATGGAGCAGAGACAGTACCGGGCAACTTGAATATGATGAGAAAGCCAAAGCCTATATCCTGATCGTTAAATACTGCCCCGGCGATTGGATCAATCTTGATAAGTGCAAAATCGATAGCGGAAATTACAGGCCGGATTCAGCCGGGGTTGTTGCCCTTCCGGAGTTAATCAGGTGGCCAAACAAAAGAAGGAGATACAGGGTAGTTAAGTCCACTGTATTATCAAAAGAAGGTGAAAAAACTTTTACCATGGCTAAATTCGGTTACCACGGAAAAGGTCAGGTAGCTTTTGCCGATTCGGGCATGAGTAAAGAAAGGATTGGTTATTATTTTTCAGGTACATTAGACGGTTATGAAAGAGACTGTGACAGCGGAAGATGCACGCGGCTGTCTGAATGCTGGTGTTATGAAATTCCTCTGAGTGCTTACACAAAAATAATTTACTACCAAAAAAAGAAAGAGATCCGTTTGAAGGTACCGATCAAATATAGGAAGTACTCTGTGAGATTGTTTATCCCTGCTGCTGACAGCGCTATTAATATTACAAAAGTAAAAAGAAGAAAGTACAAATTTCAACAA
>JAEUTM010000470.1 GCA_016788025.1 Bacteroidia bacterium | reverse complement strand
TTATGGAAAACTATTGGATCCCTTTGGCGGATTAAAAGATCTTGAAAATAAGATAATTCGTACACCACTCGACCCGGATATCACTTACAGCGATGATCCCCTCCGAATGATGCGCGCGGTTCGTTTTGCCTCTCAATTAGGATTTACGATAGAAGAAAGATCCTTATCCGCTATTTCAAAAAATAAGGAACGGATAGCGATTGTTTCCAAAGAACGTATTGCTGACGAACTCAACAAAATTATTCTATCTCCCACGCCTTCGGTTGGCTTTAAATTGCTCTTTGATACCGGATTGCTGCACCTCATCTTCCCTGAAATGGTCAAACTCCACGGAACTGAAACAATCAAAGGCCTTTCACACAAAGATAATTTCTATCATACTTTAGAGGTACTTGACAACACAGCTAAAAAAAGCGACAATCTCTGGCTGCGCTGGGCAGCCATTTTACACGACATTGCAAAACCTGCCACGAAACGATTTGAGGAGGGACACGGCTTCACCTTTCACGGCCATGAAGATAAAGGCGCCCGAATGGTTCCGAAAATCTTTACAAACCTTAAATTACCTCTCAATGAAAAAATGAAGTATGTGCAAAAATTAGTGGCGCTTCATTTGAGACCAATTGTACTTGCAAAAACAGAAGTAACAGACAGTGCCGTTAGACGTTTGTTATTTGAGGCTGGCGATGATATCGATGACTTAATGGATTTATGTGAAAGCGACATCACAACCAAGAACCCAAACAAGGTTAAACGATATCTTCAAAATTTCGAAATCGTCAGAAAAAAACTAGTAGAATTAGAGGAAAAAGATCGCATAAGGAACTGGCAGCCTCCTATTGATGGTGAAGAAATTATGAAGCTCTACAATCTTGTTCCCGGAAGAGAAATTGGAATCTTAAAAAATGCCCTGAAAGATGCGATTTTGGACGGGATAGTAGAAAACAATTACAGCAGCGCTAAAAACTTCCTTGATAAAAAATTCGCTGAACTAAGATGATGACATGCGTTTTCATCTCGATCATACACCCGAAAATCCAGGATTCAAGCTTTCACACCAGGATGGGCTATTTCTGATCGGTTCTTGCTTTTCAAATAATGTAGGCGATTATTTAAATAATTACCGGTTTAATATCTCGTCTAATCCCAATGGAATATTATTTAACCCCTTAAGTATCTCGCTTTGTTTCCGGGATATTCTGGATCTGAAAAAACCTGACAACAAACTGATACTGCAGCGTGACGAAATTTTCTACAGTTATCACCACCACTCCAGTGTTAGCGGAACGTCTCCGCAATCTCTTCAGGAAACTATTTCTAAAAAAAATAAAGAACAAAATGAATTTTTAAAGAAAAGCGCTCTTGTAATTATCACGTTTGGCTCAGCTTATTATTATTACCATAAGAGTTTAGCAACAGCAGTGGCCAATTGTCATAAACAACCGGGACAACTATTTGAAAAAAGAATTTTATCTGTTGATGAGATCGTTACAGATTACAGCAACGTCATCAAAAATTTAAGAAAGCTCAATCCCAATCTGAAAGTTATGTTTACTGTTTCACCAGTAAAGTACTTGAGGGATGGCATCATTGAAAATAATCTTAGCAAATCCACGCTGATACTTGCGGTCCACGAACTGGTTAAGAATATCAAAGACTGTTTTTATTTCCCCGCATTTGAGCTTGTAAACGACGATTTGAGGGATTACCGTTTTTACAAAGAAGACCTGGTACATCCCAACAATCTCGCGATAGAATATATCTGTCAGAAATTTTCAGACTGTTTTTTTGACGAGCAAACGCAGCAGATCAACCTCTTGTTGGAAGGCTTAAATAAAGCTCTCGCTCACCGGCCAATTACAAATGATGCTTCGGCACAATTGAAGTTAAGAGAATACATCCAAAAGCAGAAGACCAGGATAAAGGAATTAATGCCCGGGTTGACATTGTAGGCCTAGAGTCCAAATAGTGCAAAATGGCAACACAAAAGCATTTTTGTATCTTTATTTTATCAATAAAATCGAATCATTACAATAGCTTCCGGCTCCTTCATGAAATTTAGCGATAATTAAATCCTATAAATGACAGAATATTATCTTAAAATAAGAGGCGGTGTTATTTCTCTGATCATTGGAACTCCGCTTGCACTATTGGCCCTATATTTTGGTCTCTTTTTGCCGGCCTCGAATTCAAACGAAGATCTTTTTTTGATTATACCTCTGGTAGTATGCTCTCAAGGCTTTCTGATCGCTTTAGCTCTGGTTCTATGGCGCACGGGGACTAATGCCAGCGCTAACCTGTTAAAAGGTCAACATGTGCGTTGGGTATTTGTCAAATATTCCACTACGCTTGGCCTTCTAATGGGAGTGGTTTTTTCGTGCACAGCAATTTTTTGTTGGAGCTCCTTGTCTTATTTCTTCATTATAAGTGGCCTATTCCTGTTTGCTGAACTTTTTATTCCAATTCTGCTCATTTTTGCTGGCGCATTCGTGGTTTCGTTCATAATCGGCATTTTAGTATGTTATGCCATTAAGTGGCAAATTACAAGAAATCATCCTAATCTAAACGGTCCTGAAACACGCTGAATTCATTAAAAATCGCCGAAAATTCCTATTTTTGATCACGAAAAATAAGTTTTATGTTACGTACCAATACCTGCGGGGAGCTAAGAATTGAACATGTCGGAAAATCCGTCACACTTTGTGGCTGGGTGCAAAAAACAAGAAAATTGGGAGGAGCTACTTTTATCGATCTGCGAGATCGTTATGGCATTACTCAGCTTGTCTTTTTGGGTGATGACGAAAATTCAAAAACTCTTGGTCAGGAAGGATTTACAAGAGAGATGGTAATAAAAGCCCATGGTACTGTCGTTGAAAGAGAAAGTAAAAATAAAAACCTTCCAACCGGTGACATTGAAATAAAACTGCAGAACATTGAAGTTTTAAATAAGTCCATCACTCCTCCTTTCACCATTGAAGACGAAACAGATGGAGGTGATGAGCTGAGAATGAAATACAGATATCTCGATCTACGTCGCGCGATAGTCCGTAAAAATCTTGAACTACGTCACCGCCTGGCCATTGAAACCAGGAATTATCTCGACAAATTAAATTTCCTGGAAGTGGAAACCCCTGTGCTTATTAAGTCTACTCCCGAAGGAGCCCGTGACTTCGTTGTTCCAAGCCGCATGAATCAGAACCAGTTTTATGCATTACCTCAAAGCCCTCAAACATTCAAACAGCTGTTAATGGTGAGTGGTTTCGACAGATACTATCAAATCGTAAAATGCTTCAGGGATGAGGATTTGCGCGCTGACCGTCAGCCTGAATTTACACAGATAGACTGTGAAATGAGTTTCGTGGAACAAGAAGACATCATCCAGACGTTTGAAGGATTGGTAAAACATTTATTCAAAACGGTTAAGAATGTTGATATCGCGGCCATGCCTCGTATGACTTATGCCGATGCCATGAAATATTATGGTAATGATAAGCCTGATACGCGTTTTGAAATGAAATTCACGGAACTTAACGACCTCGTGAAAAATAAAGGTTTTAAAGTATTCGACGACGCTGAGATTGTAATTGGCATTTGCGCTAAAGGCGCTGCAGAATACACGCGTAAACAATTAGACGAGTTAACTGAATGGGTAAAACGTCCACAAATCGGGGCTACAGGACTGGTTTATGCACGTCATAATTCCGACGGCACTTTAAAATCGAGCGTGGATAAATTCTATAACGAAGAAGAATTAAAAAAATGGTCTGAGGCTCTGAATTCAGCTCCCGGAGATTTAATTCTGGTTCTCGCTGGTAAAGAAGAAAAAACACGGAAGGCTATGAGTGAACTACGTCTTGAAATGGGCAGTCGTCTCGGACTCCGCGATAAAAATAAATATTCTTGCCTGTGGGTAGTTGATTTCCCTTTACTGGAATGGAACGAAGGCGATCCGAATTTGCTCGCTTCCCTTGCAGGGCGCTGGCATGCAAAACATCACCCTTTTACCTCTCCGAAACCAGAGGACATTGCTTTACTTAAAAAAAGTCCGGGCGAGGTAAGAGCAAATGCCTATGACATGGTAATAAACGGAGTGGAAGTTGGTGGAGGAAGTATCCGTATACATGATAAAGAACTTCAGGCCACCATGTTCGATACTTTAGGATTTACCAAAGAAGAAGCACAAAAACAATTTGGTTTCTTAATGCATGCATTTGAATTTGGAGCGCCTCCTCACGGTGGCATTGCTTTTGGATTTGACAGGCTTTGCTCTTTATTTGGTGGCGCGGAAAGCATCCGGGATTTTATTGCCTTCCCGAAAAACAACGCTGGCAGGGATGTAATGATCGACGCACCTTCGGAGATAAGCGAAGAACAATTAAAGGAACTCAGTATTGAAACGATTATAAAAACAACTTGAACCAACTCGGCTACATAGCCTTTTTAATAATAGGATTGATTCTCGGCCTGATTGGAGGCGGCGGTTCTATTTTAGGTGTTCCTGTATTGGTTTATATAATGGGTTATGGTGCCGAAGAAGCTACCACCTACTCTCTTTTTATCGTTGGTCTCACCTCTCTCATCGGTGCAATCTCTTATCTCCGAAAAGGAGAATTGAGCGCTGAAGCTCTGTTCGAGTTTGCCTTGGCCTCAATGGTCTCGGTTTTTTGCATGAGAAAGTTCATTATGCCCGCAATTCCACAGGAGCTGCATTTTTTCGGGATCGAATTCTCCAAACATAGCCTTATTATGCTTCTTTTCTCCGTTCTCATCCTTAGCTCTTCGTTCAGCATGATAAGGAAAAGAAAACCGAATAGTATTAGACAGATAAAAATGGATGAATTTTATCGCAGTCCCTTGGGTTTGCCCTTCACCATTATCCTTGGCATTTGTGTTGGAATGATCACGGGCTTTGTAGGTGCTGGAGGCGGATTTATTATCGTTCCGGTTCTTATTTTCATTTTACGTCTAAATTTCAAAAAAGCAATAGGCACTTCCCTTTGTATCATAGCCATAAATTCTCTTGTAGGCTTCACTGGAAATATCGGGACCCAGGAAATAAACTGGAAATTCCTGATCATCATTTCTCTGATAGCTATTGTTGGAATACTAGTCGGAAGTCTGCTATCCGGAAAAATTTCATCAGCTAAACTTAAACCCGCTTTTGGCTGGTTTACCCTTTTGGTTGGGATATTCATCTTTGTAAAAGAAACCTTTTTATCATAAGACACCTTTTTAAATCCCTGGAATTGGTCGTCAGGAAACGAGTAAAGTTACAAGGCTCCAAAGAAGCAAACTTTCTGTAAAACATCTGTTTAGCTCCGGAGGAGCGACCCATCTGAAAGCCGATAAGAACCGCGTAGCCCAATAGGGACGGCCCGTTTAGTATAAGACCAAGAATTAAACAGCTTTCGAATCAAAGGAAAAACTGATAATGTTTGTCAAGCTCCGGAGGAGTGACCCATCTGTAAACCGATAAACCATGTGGCTCCGGTGGGGCCGGCCTATCAACAAAAGAAAAAAAATCTTTAACTCTTAACGCTAGACAATGACTTGTTTATCCAAAAAAACCACTCCTGTAGCTCCGGAGGAGCGACCCATCTGTAAACCGATAAACCATGTAGCTCCGGTGGGGCCGGCCTATCAACAAAAGAAAAAAAATCTTTAACTCTTAACGCTAGACAATGACTTGTTTATCCAAAGAAACCACTCCTGTAGCTCCGGAGGAGCGACCTATCTCTAAGAGAACGACAAAAACCGTGTAGCCCCGTAGGGGCGGCCAGTCTATTAAGACTGCGCATTAACCAGCTCCAGAATCAAACTCGGTGGCCTGCCAATCAACGCCCTGGAGCCATCAATCACTATCGGACGCTGAAGTAGAACCGGATTTTGACAAAGCAATTCGATCCAATCTCGTTCCGTATAATTCATTGATGAAAATTCATTAACAAAAAGCGGCTCTGTCTTTCTTACAAGATCCTCCGCTTTACACCCCAACTTCGAAATAAGATCACTTAACTCATCAACAGTCGGTGCCACATCAAGATAATTTCGTATTTGATATTCACATGCCGACGAATCAAGAATCTCCTTAGCCTCTTTACACTTACTGCACTCTGGATTAAAATATATGATCATCTTATAAAATACACTCTCAACATAGCCGATTCATAAACTCAGTGCCCTCTGTTCCTCTGTCGACTCTGTGTTGAAGCAAGTACAGTGAGCCCCGATATCACCCACGCATCTGCACAAACATATCATTAAACCTTTGCCTGGTCTTTCACCTCTTAAATTCCCCGTATCATAAACTCAGTGCCCTCTGTTCCTCTGTCGACTCTGTGTTGAAACAAGTACAGTGAGCCACAATATCATCCACGCATCTGCACAAACATATCATTAACCCTTTGTCCGGTCTTTCAGCTCTGAATTCCCGGCGTCATAAACTCAGTGCCCTCTGTTCCTCTGTCGACTCTGTGTTGAATCAAGAACAGTGAACCTCGATATCACCCAAGAAACTGAACAAAAAGATAAGTAAAACTTAGACAGCTGTTTCTGCTCTTAAATTCCAC
>JAEUTM010000453.1 GCA_016788025.1 Bacteroidia bacterium | reverse complement strand
AAACACCATCAAAATCAACGTCCACGAATGGGGCAAGTCTTTTACCCTGCTTCATACTTACATCTCCGTTTCCTGGCCATTGTGTGATATTTGAACTAGGTGTTGCCCCATTTTTCACGAACATATCAACTTCTGTCCTGGTGAGCTGGAAAATCTGGTCATATTTTGAACAGGTTGCAGGATCAGCTGCGGCGTTGGTCGTATCCAATGGACCAGACCAAAAATCTATACCATTCTGACGATAAGTCATAGCAGCCACTTTCAGTGCGTTACTTTCGTCTACCCCACCCAACCAGATTGACCCGGCAAAGAGTGAAGAGGCTCCGGTGTTTTTATTCTGAACAGCCGGAACATAATAATAAGCATTACCAGTTCCTTTTCTGTCCCACCACATATCGCCACCACTAAACAAAATGGTACGCACGTTGTTCCACCATAATTCTTTACTTGCGTCCGGGGCCACACAGTTAGCCATTACCCTGGCGCCGGCTGTAGGAGTTGTAAGTTCTACAGCAGCTTTTTCTCTACCGAACAATGTAGATACTGATGCAAGTGCTAAAACTAATATTATCTTTTTCATGAGTTATTTTCTATCAAAATCAATTAAAATCAAACAACAAACCAATGCGGATTTGTCTTGGTAAACTATAATTATTTGGGCTATTCATGCGAATGTTGTACATGTCAGAGAAAGCTGCCGGGCTGTTTGTAAGCGACAATGCCTGTGTACCCTGGCTTGAAGTCAGATATCCATCATCGTCTGGAGCGCCTGTAAAATTATATACTCCTAAAACGTTTCTTGTATTGAACAAGTTGAGGACCTGTAAATAGACATTCAGGTTTCCAGTCTTTTTGTTTTCAGAACCTTCTTTGCCCATCGTTAATGGAATGTTTTTATCAATCCTTAAATTACTTCTAAAGTTCCAGGGCTTGTTAGATCCATTGATCTGACCAACTATACTTGAACGGCCGCCACCATTGATAGGAATAGCAGTATTCCAGCGTGTATACGGTGTTCCTGAACCTAACATGAGCGTGAGGTTAAATCCAACATCTTCAAGTAACTGAACTGTTTTGTCTTTTTTGGTTTTGTAAGAAGGCCCTTTATAATCTTTCTTGGCTCCAAATCTATAATCGTAACTTAACACAAAGTTGTGGCGTTGATCGTAGTCCAACGGTTGAAGAATCCTTAAGTTAGGCTGACCTGAAGAAGCCAGGTTGGCGCCAGAGTTGGCGTTAGAACCAGATCCTTCAGCAAAAGCAAGTGTATAGTTTAATTTAATTTGCGATCCACCGGTTCTGCGGAAATCAAAGATAAATGAAAGACCTTTTACAGTGGAGAAGTCAATGTTGTCATACATAATGTAGTTCTTTGGATATGCACCAACAATTGTTCTCTGGTTAATGAGATTTCTCATTTCTTTATAGAACGAAGTGATTGTAAGGGATGCGTTTTTACGCTCGTTTAACACTTGTGCAAAACCCAATTCATAATCAACTGTTCTCTGTGGTTGAAGGTTAGGGTTTGTGATAAGAGGAGCAGTACTTGAAGCTGCAAGGAAATAATAATCAAGTGGAGATAATTGATTTCCTACAGGTCTTTGAATTAAAACGTCGTAGTGAGCGAAGAAGTTAGCTACATCGGAAATAGGAAAAGAGAATGCCAAACGTGGTTGAGGAATGATTTTTGCAACATAGTTTGTAAAAGCTCCAACGGTCATCTTTTTATCGTAATCACCTCTGTCTTTAAATAGAGGTACCGGGCGACCATCATTCGACGCGATCAGGTTAGGATCAGAAATCTCGTTGCCTTCGGAGTTATACCATTTGTCACCATCTCTGAAACCAGTAATTGATAAAGGAGATTTTCCGTTTGTTGGATTCTGCGCAACGTAAATTGCTGCATCCTTAGAGATGTTGTCCGGAACATTATCTGCGAAACCTGCAGGTAGATTTTCCATTGAAGCCAGGTCACTGATTTTAGCAAGTTCAGCAAGAGCGTATTTATCTTTCAAGACCTGCTGGTTAGCGTCATACCTATCAACACGTAAACCAACCAGGAACTTAATATCTTTAAAATCAAATTTATCCATGATATACACCGAGGTGTAAATCGGGCGGAAGGAGCCGATAGGTAACAAATTACGTCCGGCGTCGTCTTTCTTGTTCAGAAAGTCATCCATACTGGTTTTGCTTTTGGCTTTTTTACCATCATGGGTAAATCCACTGTATGTCACTAAATTACTTTCTGCCTGTGTTCCCAATAAGTCATCAGCGCTAAACATGTCGAGGCTTAAAATAGACGGATCCAATGCATCGGTGTTTACAAAACCGGTATAGTTCTTTGGTAATCCAAGCTTTTCAAGCAACCTTTCCGAAAACTGAGTCTGTTTGTCGGCCTGGTACATGTAATCGTAATAATAATATGGAATTACACCAGACAGTTCCGTATTTGTATATTGAACGCTTCGATCGAGCTGCGATGTATGTTGGTTTGCAATAAGTCGCATGCGCTGCCATAAAGCAGTTGCATTGATGTTATAGTAACTAGTTGTTCTCTGATCAAATTCTAAACCTACGGTAATGGCGTGATTTTTAAAATCGGTATTGAAACTGGAAGCAATACGGAACTGTTCCCTGACACGCTTCGTGTTTCCCGCAGGCGAGGCCCCAAAGTTATTATACAGTTCGTATATCGTAGGAACGTAATCTCCATTCCTTAAACCATTGTTACCAGCGATATAGTTCAGGTTCGGCAGGCCTTCTCCGGAGTTTGCGGCCAGCCAGCTTGTATAAATAGCCGCATCGGGATTTGCATCACCTGGAGTGAAAACAACCGGAAGATCCTGGCGTCCAGTATACGTGTAGGACTTAGTAGATGCATCGTAGG
>JAEUTM010000447.1 GCA_016788025.1 Bacteroidia bacterium | reverse complement strand
ATATTTTGTTCAACCGCCGTTATTTCCAGGTAAATCTTCCTATAGAGATTGGTTATGGCCGTTACCATCTGGATTTGCAGGATAGTCATTTTGTCCGGATAAGGCGCATTGAAGGCGATATTGTTCCTATTGGTGCGGGAGCCCAGTTTATTTTCAAGCCTGTGCGCTGGGCCGGCGTGTCTGTTTCCGGTGGATACCGCTACCTAAAAGAGGAAGAAGTACGAAGGTTAAAACTGAATTTTAAAGGCTGGTATTATACCTTAGGTGTTTGGGTTGATGCAAGACATATTTATCGCATGCTGAAGTATTCTTCTAAGAAGCGAAGGTTCAGAAGACAGTTGAAAGCGATAGGGTGAGTATCTTTTTTCTTGTTTAAAATTTCGCCTCAACTTTTTCTTGATAAAAAGTTGATCAAAAATCAAGGCTTCATAAAATTTTCCTAAAATCGACGGAGCTTTCAAGCTAACCCTTTGATCATTTTGTCGACATTACTATCCGCTCTAAGTCGACAAAAGCAAAGGGTCCACGCGCAACCTTTCTGAAAAACACAGGCTAAATTCTAAATGCCCATTTCGGGAGGCTTTTCAGAACTCCCTTTGAAAGCTCCTTGATTTTAAAAATGAAAATTTTACGAGGCCGATCCCTTAAGTCCCGCCTTAGCCTGGACATGGTTTTTGCTACCTCTTACGATTGCGCTCCGTTTTAACGAACAAAAGACTCGATATTTCCTAAAAATCTTATCTTTGCGCTTTAATTTTTTATCATGTCAGATTCAAGCTTAGCTAAGAAAGGGCCTATCTCCAATTTTGTGGCTCACCATTATAAACATTTTAATGCTGCGGCTCTTGTCGACGCGGCAAAAGGATACGAAACGCATTTAACCGAAGGTGGTAAAATGATGGTAACGCTTGCTGGCGCCATGAGTACCGCGGAACTTGGCAAGTCACTGGCCGAAATGATCCGTAAAGGAAAAGTGGATATTATTTCCTGCACTGGCGCTAATCTTGAAGAAGATATCATGAACCTGGTAGCACACAGTCACTATAAGCGTGTTCCTAACTATCGTGATCTTTCTCCGCAAGACGAATGGGATCTTCTGGAAAATCATTACAACCGCGTTACAGATACATGCATTCCTGAAGAAGAAGCTTTCCGTCGTTTACAAAAACACATTCACAAGATCTGGAAAGATGCAGACACTAAAGGTGAGCGTTTTTTCCCACACGAATTCATGTACAAGATTCTTAACAGTGGGGAATTGAAACAATATTATGAAATCGATCCGAAGGATAGCTGGATGCTTGCTGCTGCTGAAAAAAATCTTCCAATCGTTGTACCAGGATGGGAAGACAGCACGATGGGAAATATCTTCGCTTCTTATGTAATTAAAGGTGAAATTAAAGCAAGCACCATGAAGAGTGGGATCGAATACATGGCCTGGTTAGCTGACTGGTATGTAAAAAACAGCAGCGGCAAAGGCGTCGGTTTCTTCCAGATTGGTGGTGGTATTGCGGGTGATTTTCCGATCTGCGTAGTGCCTATGTTATACCAGGATATGGAGATGGAAAATATTCCTTTCTGGAGTTATTTCTGCCAGATCTCTGATTCTACAACGTCTTACGGTTCTTATTCCGGTGCTGTTCCAAATGAAAAGATCACCTGGGGTAAATTAGATATTACAACTCCTAAGTTTATTGTAGAGAGTGATGCGACGATTGTTGCGCCTTTGATCTTTGCATGGATCTTGGGTTGGTAGCTTCGACGAGCTCAGCTACCTCTAGCTGGCATAGTCGACCTAACAATGAACGACAATTTAGGAAAGCGGGGTTTTGACCCGCTTTTTTTGTTTTATTTCAGTTCTCGATACACCTCTGCTTCGCTCTTTTTGTTTTTCGCTTACCACTTTTTCTTGACAAAAAGTGGAGCAAAAGTCAAGACCAGTCGATTGCTTACGCTCTCTTTTGTTTTGTAAGACTGATTAACTTAAGCTGAATAAATCACCTTAAGAACAGTCTAACAAAACAAAATTCACAGCTCATCAGCTTCACGACTGGCCAAACCTACCGCACGCAATGGGGTACTTACGGTGAATCAACTCACATTACAAGGGGATATTGCCCTTTTAAACGCCTAACAGTACCAAAAATATTTTATGGAATTTTTATGGAGGATGCATCTAAATAGAAAACGCAGCTATGAAAACGCCAAAAATGACTATTCACATACCGGAACCTTGCCACGAGGACTGGAATAAGATGTTACCGGATGAAAAAGGAAAGTTTTGCTTGTCATGCAGTAAATCGGTACATGATTTTTCAAACAAGACTGACCTTGAGATCCAACAGATTTTAATGTCTTTAAAAGGACAAAAGGTTTGTGGTCGTTTTAATAAAACGCAGTTAGATCGTCCTTTAAATATTCGCGTGAACCTGGCCGATCTTCCAAAGAATATGAGTTCGACTCACTCCTTTGCCATCGCTATTTTCCTGGTATTTGGTAGTCTTTTATTTAGCTGTACAGATTCTTTTGGTCAGAAAATGGGAAAGGTTGAAATTGTAAGACCTAAAAAAACTGACCCGGGGATGACCATGGGTGAACCGACTGTGAAGAACCTGCCACCGGATTCAATAAGCGAAATTGGCACTTTGATTAAAGGTGATGTACAAATAGAAATGCCTGTGATGGGTAAAATGGAAATAGTAGATCCGGAAATAAAGCCTGACAGCCTCTGGGAAAAAGAGCAAACAGATACAACTAATTTAATACCTGACGAGACCTTAATTAGCGGTGGCCTGGTTGCAATCGAATACCATGAGGTGGATGAAGAAAAAGAGCAGCTTATTGAAGAATTGAATACAAGTTCTGCTATCAGTGATCCAGAATTTGATCT
Organism: Bacteroidia bacterium; assembly: GCA_016788025.1. GTDB lineage: Bacteria > Bacteroidota > Bacteroidia > B-17B0 > Aurantibacillaceae > Aurantibacillus. Next base: position 4,928 of record JAEUTM010000447.1, on the reverse strand, counting down.
TCTGGTATATCCAAATCCCGGCGAAGGAGAAATGACCTTTGCTTATGAATTAAAAAAGCCGGCTAATGTTGCTTTGGATATTTACAGTGAAAAAGGAGAACTGCTCAGAACATTGGTTCGTATCAGTGATCAGCATGCGGGACAATATCGGATTCCTACTGACCTTTCTGATCTTGGTACGGGGATTTATTTTGCGACCATGCTTATTGATGGGAAGAGGGTAACGAAAAGAGTGGTGATTGGAGAATAGACATTTGTTAACCAGAGGTCCTAGCAGTGCGATAGTTTGCTTCTACGCCATCAACACCGGCTAAGCGTCTCGCGAGGACGGTGCATGAGGTGTGCGAGAGTTCGCTTCGTTGTCATACCATGCACAGGCAGTGCTCCTCGCGAGGACGATCCGGAGTGTTCGAGAGTTCGCTTCTATGCTTTCGGTCATATTCTTTCACACAAGCTCGCTCAAATGCCCACCGGGCATTTGCCGCTCGCGAGGATGGTGCATGAGGCGTGCGAGAGTTCGCTTCGTCGTCATACCATGCACAGGCAGTGCTCCTCGCGAGGACGATCCAGGGGTGTTCGAGAGTTCGCGTCGATGCTATCTCAACACTGGCGAAGCGTCTCGCAACGGCGAGTAGACCGATGGTTCTTTAAGTCTTGAATCTGCAACTTGGTTCTTGGCTCTTGTTTCTTGGCTCCACGTTCTATTTAGTATTCGCTTTAATCCAATCAGAAAAAACCGATAACCTGGTCCATTCCATAATCTGGCCGTAGTAGCCCGTGGATAAAAGTTGCTCCACATTTACAGGTGTTCCTGAACAAATGGCAATCACTTCCCAGGTTCCGTTTACTTGCCTGAATAAAGCACCACCGCTATCGCCGCCCGAACAAATATATTCCAAAGGTAAAGGGGTTGCGCTTCCCATTTTATTACAGTCTTTACGGGTTGGATGATCGAAATCGGCAAATAGAATGGTTGGTTTAGATTGATAATTATCGCCGCCAATACTGTCTATCATATTTTGACCTGCAATACGTTTTGAGACACTTTTTTCAGGACCCATATCATTCGGTTTGTCTGCAATTCCAAACACACCGTAACCTACCCCTACAACACTTGAACCTAACTCATTCATTTTTTCGTTTACCGGTATAGCCTGCATGTCTTTGATTGGTTCTTCGAGTTCAATAATGGCAATATCACAGGCTCCTTTTGAAGTCGTGTCGAGATAAGTTGGATGCATGGTGATCTTACGCACTCTGTGTTTCTTGCCTTTAATAACGAGTTCAACTTTTGTTGGACTGATGAGGCGCCTGTTGACAGGTTTGTTTATCACTGCTTTGCGTCCGTTCATTTTAATCGTATCTTTTTTATAATCATACTCCAGGAACACATGCGCAGCAGAAAGCACATATCTATCACGGATCCACACGCAGGAGCCGTTAAACTGGTTGTTGCAAAGCACCTCTCCCACTCCATTAAATTGCTTTTCAGAAGCAAGCATGGTGTATTGCATTTCATCCACATCGTGACGAATGATGCCACAGAAAAAAAGTGCGATGATGGCTGTGGCAAAAAATAAAAATTTCAAATTGTTCATGATCGGGGTAATTCGGCATTAAATATACTTAATCCCGAAGAGACCAAAATTGAGCTTTAAGGTTCTGAGCCTCAGCTTTTCAACACTACATTTTTGAAATCTTGAACCAATCGTGCAGGACGCCGTCATACATAAACTGCCCTTCATGCCTCAGTCCCACCTTTTCAAGCACATGCCGTGATCTGGCATTTCCAGCCTCAGCCATACCATAGATCCCCGAAAGGGCCATTTTGTTAAAGGCATAATCTACCGTGGCGCGGGCCGTTTCCGTAGCGTAACCCTTGCCCCAGTGTTTTTTTATAAAACGATATCCAAGATCGTAATAATTAATATGGTTGTTGGTCAGTTCCTTCATCAGTTTTAGTCCCGACCAGCCGACAAAGGCCCCGCTCTCTTTTTCGATCACAGCCCAGCGCCCAATTCCATTCTCTACATATTGTTTGCGAATAAATGCAATGGCGTCTTTTGCCTGTTGAACAGAAGTGATTGGTCTCTTCCCAAGATATGTATGAACTTCTGGATCTGAATCGAGTTCAAAAATTCCTTTATCGTCTTCCGGAAGAATTTCTCTTAAGATCAGTCGCGGTGTTTCAATAACTATTTTCATGGGCGGCGTACAGCGTAAATCAATTCATCCAGGAACTCCCCGTTCTTATAGATATTTTTTTCGATGCGGGCCTCTAACTTAAATCCGGCTTTCTCCAATACTTTTTGAGAAGCAATGTTTGTCCCATAAGGTCTCGCATACAAACGGCTGATATCATAGGTTTTAAAAGCGAAGTCCACCATTTGTGGAATGAGTTGCGAGATAATTCCTTTTCCCCAAAAAGGCTCTCCCAGCCAATAACCCAGTTCAGCATTTTTTCTCATGACATCGCCTTGCGGATGAACGCCAATTCCACCAACCGCTTCTCCATCAAGATCAATCGCAAAAATATGGATGGGTGAATCTTTTGTTGCGAAGGAAATGAACATCTTTCCGTTTTCTTCTGCATAGGGATGCGGAAACTGGTCGGTCATGTTTTTGGCAATGTTGGGATTGTTGGCATATTTTACAAGGCTTGAAAGATCGCTTTCTTTCCAGGGTCTAAGAGTGGGGTTCATTTTGAATTGAGATGTAAGAAGTGAGATTTGAGAATTGAGATTTGCGAATTGAGATTTGAGATTTAAGATTTAAAAATTGAGATTTGAGATTTAAAGATTAAAAATAGGATAAATTTTGGGAATTAAACCAGTGGCTTCGAGAGCCTCAGTCACCAGGGTTTCGAGAGCCCTTCGATAGGTTCGAAAAGCTCAACACAGAAACTCAGGGCAAGCCTCAGCCACCAGAGTTTCAAAGCCCTCAGCCACCGATCGAGAACATCAAGGCAAGGACCCTGAAGCCCTCGAAGGGTCCTTGTCTGATCATTTAAGCAAATAAATTGAGAAAGAGAATATGACACATACATGTCCTTGCTCACGTCTCGATACTGGCCAGTATGGCCCAAGCTTGCCAACTCGACGTGACCAACGCCGCTAACCTTTTCATTCTATATTGGCTTGCGGTTATAATGCTGCATTACTTTTTTGGTCGTAAAGAATAGCGCGACAATTATCAAAATTAATCCCCAGCTTTCAACAAGAAAAAGAAAGAAGGTTTTTATAAGACCGAATCCTTTCATAAATCCAAGTCCCAGTTTTTGAATATAAGAAGGTTCATAAGGTTCTATGACTTGAGGGATAGGGGTCGTTTCATACACTGTTAAGGCGTGCTGATAAAGAACTAAACGAACGGTGCTGTAATTTACCTGATCTGCCATGTCAAATGACTGAACACTTTTTTCATCTGCCAGCATCTGTTTTTCCAGGGCCTGCTCTTCGGCGTTTACATTTTGACTGAGTTTGTGCGTATTCGAATTACTCTTTTGTTCAATACGTCTTCCGAATTTATTGTAACGATTTTCAGCTAATTTGTTTGCATACAATTTCATTTTCACGTCATCTGACTGCAGCCTACTGAAATCAATAAAGGTAGCCATGCCTGTTATGCTTCTCAGAACAGTATCCAGTTGTTTGTTCGGCACGCGAATTGTAAGGTGATTATTAGTGATATACCGTTTAATTTCTTTTAGAGAATCTTCCGTAAATTTCACGGATGCCTGTGATTCGATTTCAGAATTCAGATCATTCACAGAAACATAACCACCCTTTTGCTTCACAATGTCCTCGATAGCCTCCGTTGTTTTTAAAACATCTTTTACTTTCAATTTAAGATCTGCCGTTCTAATAAAATTATGAGTGATCCCGTTTATCGTATCGGTTGCAATGGGGGAAACATATTCCGAAACAGAATCTGCAATTTTAGATGCGTTTTCCTTGTACTCCATTTCCTCTCTGGACGGACCGCAGGAATACAGGACAACTGAGCTCGCGATTAAAAGCACTGCTAACGATTGAGGCAAAGAAATGCTCCTGCTGAGACCCGCACTGCGCGTCTCAGAACAATTTTTTAAATCATTCATGGTAGATGGATTTTTTTATTTATTCCATACACTCCGAAAAGGTAACCTTAGAGTTTTATTAGATCTCTAATTCTAATGAATCTTAAGGAGTCGACTACCTGATTTCAAGAGCTCTTTGATAAACTTCAGACAAATCTCAGCTAAGCTGCTTTTTAAGAAAGGGTAAAGAGAATTCCTAATGTTCAGGCTGGATTCAATTATTCACCATGGGTTTGGTATTCTCATTTTTGTTCCTGAGATCAAGACCACCTTCGCACTTAGATTTTAAATTAACCAAATAAAACGACCAGCCATTCTGACAAGCAAGGCGAATTTCTTTTTTCGAGATGTCATCAGTTGGAATATCTTTCTGGGAAAGCTCCACAAGGATCCAACCTTCCTTTTCTGAAAGTTTTACATCTACAATACAATCTCCCGCAAACGTAAATTGAATATGGTCCTTGCCATTGGCCTGCAGGTAGCGACCACGCTCTGTCGGTTCATACAAATACCAGTTCCATTCGTAAGAAAATCCGCTCTCTGCAGATGCGTCTTTTGAAATAACTTGTCGTTCCTTGTTTGAGAAGTTTGCCTTTTTTAAGAACCATTTTTCAAGTTCCGATGCTTTGGTCCAGGCGTTGTAAACGTCGCTCATTGATGCTTTCACTAAAATCTTCAGTGAAAAAGCGGTCCAGTCGAAATTTTTCATGTGTGATGGTTTTTATGTGTGATATATTAAAATTAAAAAAATTAAGAACCTTTGCAAGCGGAAACACCCAGTAACATTGGGGTTTAACACAAGAGTAAGTTCGGAACAAATCAGTTGAAGTGAAAATGTTTTTCGCCTTTA
>JAEUTM010000407.1 GCA_016788025.1 Bacteroidia bacterium | reverse complement strand
AGATCCACGCGAGAACCGAATTTAATAAAACCCATTTGTCCGCATTGTTCTGCCTTATCGCCTTCTTTGCAATACCAAACAATACGGCGGGCCAGCGCTCCGGCAATCTGACGGAATAAAATTTCCGTGCCTTTTGTATGTTTTACCACCACAGTTGTGCGTTCATTGTCCGTACTGCTTTTTGGTTCCCAGGCAGCGAGGAATTTTCCCGGGTGATATTTGAAAAAGCTGACAACTCCACTTATCGGGTAGCGATTAATGTGCACATTAATAGGACTCATAAAAATGCTAACCTGGAGCCTTTTGTCTTTAAAATACTCGTTTTCGGTTGTTTCTTCAATAACAACCACTTTTCCGTCTGCCGGCGCAATGATTAGGTTATCACCCAAAGTAAATTCACGTTTTGGGTCACGAAAAAACTGGAGAATTGTAAGCGTTAGAAATCCGCTGAGCACGTAGGCAAACCATTGCGCTATAGCGAATTCAGGAAAAAAATGGCGGGCAATAAATATAATTATAGCACTAAAAACCAGAACGATCAACAGGCTTGGCCAGCCCTCCTTGTGAAACTTCATACCGAAAATTTTGGCCAAATATAACAGAAACCTGCCAAACTTGCGTGGTTTAGGGCCCATTTTGCTTTTTCTCTAGTTATTAAAACTTATGAAAAAGCCTTTGGCAGCCTTGACAGTTCCTCTGGCTTTTTTAAATTTGTGCTCTATTTTTTAAAATCTTAAAACACCATATTCATGAGTAAAATTAAAGTAGCAAACCCGGTTGTTGAGTTAGATGGGGACGAAATGACCCGTATCATCTGGAAATTCATTAAAGATAAGTTGATCCTCCCATATCTAGATGTGGATATCAAGTATTACGACCTGGGTATAGAACACCGTGACGCTACCAACGACCAGGTAACCATTGATGCAGCTGAGGCGATTAAAAAATACCAGGTTGGCATCAAATGCGCTACTATTACTCCTGATGAAGCGCGTGTTAAGGAGTTTAATCTTAAACAAATGTGGAAATCACCTAATGGGACTATTCGTAACATCCTTGATGGTACAGTGTTTCGTGAACCAATCGTTTGTAAAAACGTACCACGTTTGGTAACCAACTGGACGGCTCCAATAATAGTTGGTCGTCATGCTTTTGGTGATCAATACCGTGCAACAGATTTTGTGGTGCCTGGTAAAGGTAAACTAACCATCAAATTTGAAGGTGAAGATGGAAAAGTAATCGAGCACGAGGTGTATAAATTTAATGCTCCTGGTGTTGCTATGGGAATGTACAACACGGAAGAGTCTATTCGTGGGTTTGCTTATTCTTGTTTTAACATGGCTTTAAGTAAAAAATGGCCTCTGTACCTCTCCACTAAAAACACCATTCTTAAAAAATACGATGGTCGCTTTAAAGATATTTTTGAAGAGATTTATCAGAAAGAATTTAAATCTAAGTTTGAAGCAGCAGGCATCGTATACGAACATCGCCTTATCGACGACATGGTAGCATCTGCTTTAAAGTGGAATGGAAATTTCGTTTGGGCGTGTAAAAACTATGACGGAGACGTTCAATCGGATACCGTTGCCCAAGGTTTCGGATCATTAGGATTAATGACTTCAGTATTAGTTACCCCAGACGGAAAAATTATGGAGGCTGAAGCAGCACATGGAACAGTAACCCGTCACTATCGCGACCACCAGGCTGGTAAGCGTACTTCTACAAATCCAATTGCATCTATTTTTGCATGGACGCGTGGCTTAGAGTTCCGAGGCAAGCTGGATGGGAATAAAGATCTTATTAATTTCTGCCAGACACTTGAGAAAGTATGTGTTGAAACAGTTGAGTCGGGTAAAATGACCAAAGATCTTGCTGTTTGTGCATATGGTAACAATGTAAAACATGGCGAGCATTTCCTCTACACCGAGGAATTCTTAGACGCTCTGGATAGCGGTCTGAAAAAAGCCTTAGGTAAATAAAACGAAAAGCCGTCCGAAAGGGCGGCTTTTTTGTTTGTAAAAACTCTTTGGTAATTTACGCTAACCCTATCTAGGCTATTACTTGGAGCTTTACAGAAATTAAAAGAAATCGAATTCTTCAATACAGATCAGTTAGTTTTGATCTTCACTATCCAAAAGTTACCCTCTGCACATTGGTAGTGGTGAAGTGCAGCGCAATGAACTCCCTCACTCCTGCAATTGTCGTCCCTCAAAATCGACACGTTAACCGCAGTTCCGCTTTCATATCCGTCTAGTTTATCCTCATTGCAAATAAGGTGGTCTTTGTTGTCATATCTCAGATAAGTTCCGGTGCAATCTTTAACAACGATGGCACTCATCGGGTCATTAACTGTTTTTTTACAGGAAACAACCCACAGTAAACATATTATGAGGATTACAACTAAGGCTCTCATTTTAATTCGCAATAAGTTTCAGACATAGGCACACTCGCATATTGTTGCGAAATCTTGTTGCACTGCTGCTGAGCTTCCATTTGAGTTCCCGTAATCACGTGCGTTTCAAAAACGCCACCAGGATTAGAACAAACACAGTTGTATTCTTTTGTACAGCTGCTTAAAATACAAGTGGCAATGATTGCCAGAATTAATTTAGTTTTCATGTTTTAGCCGCAGTGGCCCTGCGGAGGCGGTCTTTTAGTTTTTATAGTGAATAATAATTTTATTTACCAAGTTTTACGGGGAACTTGTAAATCAGTGCACCTTCTATTCCGAATCCGTTAAAGCGTTGAGAAAGGAAATAACGTTCATCGAATACCGACGACAAGGAAATCATATATACAGGACTTACCTGCATCTCAATAAGTCGTGATAACCGTTTGGAAACGCCACAACGCAGAGAAAAAGAATACACGTTTTTGTTAAGGTAGCTTGTTGAGTTTTTGTATTTCTGATAGCCCTCGGTATTCACAACGGCATAACTGCTGTTCACCGCGTGATTATAAGACAGGGCTATTCCAGGTTTCAGCTGAAAGTTGTAGAACCGAAAGATTGCATTAATCCCAAGCGAGCCATAAACATAATTAAAGATGTTCCCGCACTTTTCACCTTCGTAAAGGTGAGTTGTATATGTTATGTTTTGGCTGTTCTGAGCAGTTGGGTTTCCAAGAGAAGTTACGGTATTTGTAAAACCAGTTGTGCTAAGACTATCCTCAGGATAACTTATGATTTCATAGTCGCGTATTTGAAAAGCGCCGAAAGTTGCGCGTATTTCAAAACGCTGCATACCTAGGCCAACGATTAATCCTGGTATCATGCTAGTACCCCTTGAAGATTGTCTCCTGCGATTTTCTACATAGGATGATTTGAAATCTCCAGAATACTTTATGGGATCAGTATTTGCAGTGGAATTTAAAGCATAAGTTTGACCCATCATGATTGCCTGACATCCAATTCCAATAAAGAAGCGTGCTTTGAATCGCGAAGATTGTAAACGAAGCAAGTCTTTTTCAATTTTTGGATCAAATAGACTGGGTTTCAGATTTCCGTTTGCAGTTAACTGAACACCAAACCCGATATTTTCCAGAACATCGGCCTTTAAACTCATTCCGGATCCATTAAAAGGGCTCGGCGGATTCGAAACATCCAAAGGACTACTATTTTCCTTTTGTTGAACAAATGATGTTAGCGCCTCGGGTTGTGTTTCTTCAGGAGCAGCAATTGTAGTTGGTTCCTTCTCAGTTTCTTTCACCGCAATGCTTGCAGCAGGAAGTTGAGAGGGATCTTTTTCAGTGTTTTTCGGCAGTGCTTCATGACTTGTGGCCACAGGAAATTGCTCGGGCTGAGGTTCTTGTTTCTCAAATTCGGTCTGCCCGGCTTTTAATTTTTGAGGTTCAGGAGTGCTTTGTTTTTTTGGAACTGATTTTTCTCTTTCAATTGAGATAGCAGTTTTAGACTCAATTATATAGCTGTCCGATTCAGAAGAACTCAATATCTTCTTCCCAATATCCGGGCTGGTACTGGCAATATTCTCATTTAATGGTAATGCGAGGTATAACAAAACAAGGGCTGCAATACCAGACCCAGCCCATAGATATATTCCGCGGCGTTTTTTCTCTTTCGCCGCAGTCACTTTATCCATTACCGCATTAAATGACCCTGATAGAGGTTCTACTTCAAAGTCATTGAATTTCCCTCCTAAATAGTCTTCTATGTTGTCTTTTTCTTCCATTGCTTGTTTTAAGCAAGTTTGGTTTCTGAATTGTTAATTTTTTCCTTCAATGCTTTACTTAGCTGTTGTCTCGCTCTCGAATATTGTGAACGACTAGTGCTTTCACTGATTCCTAATTTTTCGGAAATATCTTTATGCGAAAATCCGTCAAAAAGAAACAGGTTGACAATCGTTCTGTAGCCATCAGGTAATTCGTCAAGGCAGGCCAGTATTTGCTGTTGACTAACGGCACCGACCTCTGCTTCATTAAATTCTATGTTTTCAATTTTTCGCAGGTCGCGGTCAAACAACATTCTGTTTTTAATTTTTAGCTGATTCAAAGCGCAGTTAAGCGCAACCCGCTTACACCAGGCTTCGAAATTCGAATCATATGTGTATTTATCCAGGCTCATAAATATTTTCACAAGAGCGTCCTGCATTACATCTTCTGCTTCACTTCTGTCTTTAAAATACCTTACGCAAAGGCCAAGAAGTTTCGGTGCAAGCCAGTTGTAGAGTACTACCTGGGCCTGCCGGTCGCTTTTTTTGCACTTGTTAATTATTTCAGTTACGTTAACCGATAACACGTTTTCGGATCTGGATTAGTGCGGCAAAGTTCGCACTATTTCTTTTCCGGTTTCACAAAAAGTCTGCCATATTTTAAGTGCACCCGCCGGGCAGAAAGCCGATAAAACACCTCAGTAAAAATGTTCTATCGACTTTGCGGGAAACTGTCAATTCCCTGCTGCCGCTTTAGGCTGGGTCAACTCAAAACAACGGCGTTCTGTATTTATAATCTTTTCCAAGTTCAACACCTCCCCATTCCACAACGGTAAATCCACTGCGTTTAGGCGTTACAATATTTGGCTCATATGTTTCAATATAGTTTTCGCTGGGTTGAAATGCCATGAACACGCGAATTACATTGTCGGGTTTTGGATTTACAGTTAACGGAGCGCTTTGGCTGTAATCCTCGTTCGCAAAACGAATCAGGTTATATTTATTATTCATCATTTTTGGGAGCCAGAACACGATCATGTCATTGTATTCTTTGGCATTAAGTCCAAGTTTTGGAAGTGTCTTTTGAAGGAAAGCCTTTGTATCACTGCCTTTTACGCAAAAACCATCATTCATGTTAAAGTTGTATGGTACGTTCGGCGTGCCTTCCCAAAAAAGATACTGGTGTTCCGTATTGTCAGAAAGGTTTTTTAGGTTTCCCTGTTTGTCAGCCACTACCTGCCAACCACCTAATTTTTGGTCATAGTCTGGATAAGTGAGGGTATACTGACCTTTAAAATCAAGCTTTACATCTATTTTGGTTTTTTTTGTAGGATAGAGGTAGATCACAGGTTTCATTACCACAACCACGTCATCATCCTCCTTAATCTCGCAAATTTCTATTTTTCTTCCGTATGGATGAGGAGGGGTGCCACACATGCAGATCAGCGGCACTGAATCAGGGAGTAATTTGTACTTAAAACTAACCGTTTTGGCATTCTGTTTAAAAGCTGCCGGCAGATTTACAGGGAACAATAGCGTATAATTAGGGTATGCGCTGCTAATGGGGTTTTGTGCATTTATAAACCACATATTTGGGTCGGAAGGACATCCTTCAATGGTTCCCGTAGCGAATTTATCGCAGGCGCCTCCGTTATTTCCGCCTCCGCCTTCACCAGGGTCTTTTGGGGGAAAGGTAGGTTTTACACAGGCGCTGAAAATCAAAGCAGCGGCAATTATTCCCGCAAAGCTTTTAAAATGTTGTGTTTTCATAGTTTCAATGATTGGTTCTATTATTTAAAACAACACTTTTCTTAAAACGCTGCATCAGGACCGAAAATTTTCTTTATAAACGAAAATCTGCCCCAAATGGTATCTTAATTGCATACTCTCAGCCGATAGCCTCTGGCTGCTTAATATGTTAATAAAGTCTTAAAGCCCCGCGGGTAAAAATATGGGGGCATTCTTATCTTTAAACACATTGCTTTATGTCTAAAAACAAAAAACCAAAACGTTACCTATTTGAGGACGTTCTCGATTTTCTTAAACACAACGATTCAAAATCGTTTAACTATAAGCAGCTTGGTGCTGCTATGGAAATAAACAACGAAAGCGAACGCTTCATGCTGATCGAAATTTTGGAGAGTCTGAAGCAGCAGGGTTTTGTGATTGAAAAGGAAAAAGGACGCTACCAAATTAAAGAAACTAAAAAGTTTGTTACGGGCACTATCGATTTTACGAGCCAGGGTACCGCATTTGTGGTTTATAGTGAAACCGAAGCCGATGTATTTATTCCGGCTCGGAAAACCCGGGATGCGTTCCAGGGAGATCTTGTGAAAGTGCAACTGGATAATAAACGCTCGGGTAAACGCAAGGAAGGTGAAGTTGTAGATGTGATTAAAAGAGCAAGAACAGAATTTGTTGGAACCATTAAAATCAATCCAAAGTTTGCATTTGTAATTGCCGACAGTAATAAGATTCACGTTGATTTTTTTATCAGGATTAACGATACTAAAGGCGCACAAGACGGGCAGAAAGTGCTTATTAAGCTGAAAGAATGGAAAGCCAATGAGCAAAATCCGACTGCTACTGTTTTAGAAGTCTTTGGTTTCCCTGGACAGCATAAAACAGAAATGCATGCTATCATGGCGGAATATGGTTTACCTGAACATTTTCCGGACGCCGTGGAGTATGAAGCAAAAAAATTACCAACGCAAATTACAGATGCAGAAATAAAAAAGCGCAGGGATTTCAGGGATATCACGACCTTTACCATCGATCCGGTTGACGCGAAAGATTTTGACGATGCACTCTCGATTCAAAAATTAGACAATGGTTTGTGGGAGATTGGAGTCCATATCGCCGACGTAACGCATTATCTTAAGCCTCAAACGGTTCTCGACAAGGAAGCTGTTAACCGCGCCACAAGCGTTTACCTGGTAGACAGAGTGATTCCAATGCTTCCCGAGGTGCTCAGTAATTTTGTATGCTCACTGAGACCCAAAGAAGAAAAGTACTGTTTTAGCGCTGTGTTTCATCTTGATGATGATGCGCAAATCCACGATCAGTGGTTTGGCAAAACAGTTATTTATAGCGATCGTCGTTTTACCTACGAAGAAGTGCAGGTGATGATAGAAGGTGAAGATGGCGAATATAAAAACGAGATTATGATTTTGGATCGCCTCGCTAAAAAACTTCGCCATGACCGCCAGAAAAAAGGATCTATATTTTTTGATAAAGCTGAAGTGAAATTTCATCTCGACGAAGAAGGTAATCCAACAGGCGTGTTTTTCAAAACACAAAAAGACGCACATAAATTGATCGAAGATTTTATGCTCTTGGCTAATCGCAAGGTGGCAGAGTTCATAGGTGGTACAGGTAAAGAATCATCAGAGGGCAAAAAGGGAAAAGGTAAAACGAAAGAAGAGGGCGGAAATGTTTGCGTTTACCGCGTTCACGATGTACCAAGTGATGAAAAAATGGCGGAATTGAGTGGCTTCGCGGCGCGCTTTGGTTACCAGATGAATTTGGGAAGCAAACAAAAAGTGGCGCAATCTATCAATAAACTCCTCCAGGATGTAAAAAACAAAAAGGAACAGAATATGATGGAGTTGCTGGCGGTGAGAAGTATGCCAAAGGCGATTTACACTACCAAAAATGTGGGACACTACGGCGTGGGTTTTGAATATTACACGCACTTTACCTCTCCAATTCGCCGTTATCCCGACGTACTTGTGCATCGTTTGCTGGATGCGAAACTTCAGGGTAAAACATACTCAAGCAAAGACGAACTGGAATTCCTCTGCAAGCACAGCAGCGATATGGAACGTATGGCGGCCGAAGCGGAGAGAGCTTCTGTAAAATACAAACAGGTAGAATTTATGAAAGACCGTATTGGTGAAACCTTTGAAGGTGTTATCAGCGGTGTTACGGAGTGGGGCATTTATGTGGAAGTGATCGAAAATAAATGTGAAGGAATGATCCGTAGCCGCGATCTGAAAGGCGATCACTTTGTGTTTGATGAAGATAATTACAGGTATGTTGGGCGGAGTACAAATAAGATTTACGCTCTCGGTGATAAGGTTGAGATCATAGTTGTGGAAGCAGATCTTATTAAAAAACAATTGAACTACGCCTTTGCAGATATGCAGGAAAAGAAAACAAAATTTGTAGATCACAAACGCCGTAGGGGAAGATGAGATCGAAGGTTTTCTTCATATTTATAATCCTTGTTATTTCGCTTTCAGGACAGAAAGTCAATTCCGATCTTATTTACCTGGTAAATCAACCTACACAAAAAACTGCTAAAGTGCCAGTGCTTATCATGCTGCATGGTTATGGGAGCAATGAGGAAGATCTTTTCGAGATTTCAAAAGCTCTGGATCCCAGGCTAATTACCTTCTCCCTTCGGGGCCCTATTGCAAAAGGTCAGGGCACTTATTGCTGGTACGAGCTTAGTAGAGATTCTGAAGGTAATTTTGTTTACGACTATAAACAAGCACAAGCAAGTAAAACTAAAATACTTTCATTCATTAGCCAGGCATGTAAAGTTTATAAACTAGATAGTACACAGGTTTTCCTGATTGGTTTTAGTCAGGGCGCAATCATGTCTTACGAGATAGCAGCATCTGCTCCAACGAAAGTAAAAGGAATATTGGCACTGAGTGGCCGGCTGATGGAAGAAACCAAACAATTAAAAACCGATTGGACAAAAGTGGCAGAGCTTAAATACTTTATCGCACACGGATATTCCGATAACATGATTAAAATATCAGAAGCTGAGAAAGCTGTGAGTTTTTTTAAAGAAAAAAAAGCAGTTGATGTCACCTATAAAGCCTACGAAATGCCACATACCATATCGGGCGCAGAACTCAATGATATTAAAGAATGGCTTGTAAAGGCGCTTAAACCCAAGTCTGCCGCGCCAACTTCCAAATAAACTCAAACGTTACTTTCCTCTGGCTTTATCGTTTTAGAATTTTTCAAACGGGCTATTTACGAATTCTGACTTTAATCAAACCAGAATCACCTATCTTTGCTGCCTTTTTATGTTTAAGAAATTAACCGATAGATCTCATATAATCAATACCATTGCCTTGGCCTGGCCTTTAGTGCTCACGCAGGTCGGTCAGATCATTACAGGTATGGTTGATAATATTTTTCTTGGAACGATCGGCCCTACTGAACAAGCTGCGGGAATACTTTCGAATAATCTGTACGTTTTATTGTTGGTGTTTATCATCGGTATAAGTTATGCCACAACACCTCTTGTTACATCAGCCAATCAACAAGGAGATCTGGCTAAAAAGGCTTCTCTTTTTAAAAATGCAATGTTCCTTAATGTTGCTGTTGCTACAGTTTGTTTTTTGATTTTGTTTTTTTCCTCGGGACTTTTAAAATACATGAAGCAACCTGAAGAAGTTGCCCAACTCGCAATTCCCTTTTTTAACGTGATTATATTCTCCATGATCCCGGTGTCATTGTATTTTACCTGTAAACAATATTGCGAGGGACTTGGAAATACGCGCATGGCCTTGCTCATAGGCCTTGTGGGGAACCTGATCAACATCATTCTTAACTACGCTTTTATATATGGCAAGCTGGGTTTTTCGGAAATGGGGTACATGGGAGCAGCCTGGGCTTCTTTTTGGGCGAGGCTATTTATGGGTCTGTCTTTTTTGTTCCTGGTTTTTAAATCACCTTTCACCAGCGAAATAAATAAAGTTTACAAAGCAGTTAAAATTAATTGGGAGGATTTAAAAAGTCTCTGGAAGATTGGTGTGAACTCAGCTTTGCAATTTACCTTTGAAGTGGCGGCATTTGTTATCGCCGGGTTAATGGCGGGAAGTTTTGGGAAAGAACAAATCGACGCACATGGCATCGCCTTAAGTCTTGCAGCGTTTACTTACATGTTTGGCAGTGGTATTGCTTCTTCCGCAACCATAAAAGTGGGCGTGTATAAAGCGCAGAATAATTGGTCAGAGATCAGGAAATCAGCAAACGCAGCAATAATATTGGTTATGCTAATCATGGGCGCGGCCGGAATTGTATTCGCTGTTTTAAATAACTATTTGCCTTTAGCCTTCAGCCAGGAAAAACAAATTGTAGAACTGGCCGCCGAACTATTGATTATTGCAGCGATGTTTCAGCTGTTCGACGGCTTGCAGGTTACTCTACTTGGTGTTTTACGTGGCCTTGAGGATGTACGAATTTCAACTGTAGTAACGCTCGTTGGTTATTGGATCATTGCATTGCCCTTGGCTTATTTTCTTGCCTTTACTTGTAAAATGGAAACTTTTGGAATCTGGATAGGACTTCTCGCTTCATTAATATTTGTGGCGCTTGGTTTATACTGGCGCTTTAAATATTTATTGAATAAAAATCTGGCCGGCAACCTTGCTCGGGGAAATTCTGTTTAGCAGTTCAGCTGCAACGCTTATTCCAGACTAAAAGGGAAGTCTCGGATGTAAAGCGATACTTTTTTAAATGAATTATACTCGGGAATCCCCCTTAAATTCCAGGCATATGGAAGATTTTAACAGGTTACTTAGTAATTCATTTGTACACCGCAATCAATATTTAATACGGTTTCCTCGCTGAAACGGCTGTTTCATCCTTTTTGAGGGGATTCCCTCAACATCAAAAGATCTTTTGAGAAGTACCTTGTAACTGTTACACCTGGATTAATTTTCCTTCTTGTTTCTGAAAGAAATTTTAGTTCTTGCCTTAACTTTTGATGCTCACCCAATCACCAACTCATGAAAAAACTGATTTTAAAATTTGTTTACATTTTTCTACTGTTAGTTTCAGATAGAATTGTTTCTCAATCTGTATTGGATAGTGTTCCAATTTTAACTCCGAATGGTACCTTCGATAAAGTATACGATAGATTTGGAAATCAGTACGCGCTTTACAACTTAAGTATCGGTGTTGGGAGAGTGATTGGCACGGGCGGCAATACAACGCATTCTATTTCGAGTACATGTGTCGGCGGTAAATTTACACTGCATTATCAACAAAGTTCGATATTTGATCTCGTTCCTGCCATGGGAACAACTGCTTGCAAGGTCTTTAGTGATCTGAGCAATTTTATTTCTTCGACTATTCCCAATGGTGGCATCCATATCTATTGTACTGATGGTCCTGGAGGGGCCTTGGCAACACCATACTTTGTATTCCCTCAAGCGCCATCATTAAATCCAAATCCAGGTATAGTAGATAATGTCGTCTATAAAGCGTTAGTGTCTGGGGTCGACCCTTACACTAATTTACCAATTACTTCTGTTAACCCCTTATATGGTAATTTTTATCATGGCGCTTTACAAGTAAATCCGACAGCGCCTTGGACCTATGACGTATCAACCACAGCTATTGACATTGACTCTCTTGACGCTTATACTGCAATATTACATGAAGCAATGCACTTGCTGGGATTTGGTAGTGCAATTACTCATACCAACGGCGCATCAATGTTTAATTCCCAACTAGCAATTTCAACAGGTACCGTGGATAATAACTATTATACTCGTTACGATCTATTTCTACATGATCACAATGGCAACCCTTTAATTGTCCCTACCAGTACTACTCCCTGTTCATATTCCAGCTATTCCTTTGCGCCCCTTTCTCCAACAGTGCTAGGAATGGCAATGGCAACCTTTAGCGCTCAGAATTCGGATATTTCAAATTGTGCAAAGGCGGTCAAATACATTGGTTCGACAACGTTTACAGTGTACACTCCTGATTCGCTAGAACCAGGATCAAGCTTTTCACATTTCGAAGACTACTGTACTCATCCAACAGGAACAACCATTTGTACAGGTACAGCTGGCAACTGGAATAATTTTTATGCGGTCATGGCAAACTACATAGACGATGGCCCCTGTTATGTTAAACGTCACTTTTTGGAAGAGGAAAAAAAAGTGCTCTGCGATTTAGGTTACTCAGTAAATGCCTCCTATGGTGGTACAGCTGTGGCTGGTTCCTCGATAACATACACAAGTGGCGCATGTAATCCGCCTTCGATCTTTGGAACCAACGACGGGCTGTCAGGTTACGTTTATACGCTAACGACAAGTAGTTCGTCTATAGTGATATCCTATTCAACATTGCTCAATAATGATCTTCCTTTTGTAGGTTCCACTGTAACATGTCTTGATTTAGTATACAATAATAACAATGCTTCTTTAGCACAGGGCGCTAATGATTTTACGGTACAGGCCAACCCAGGCAGTGGAGTGGTTACTTTAGTATATTATCCAAAGAATGGAAGTACTGTCGGGAATGCAACATATGTTTTTATCTATTTTATTCCTGCGGGCTGTATTAGTTGCGGAATTGTTAGCAATGGGAGTTTCGAATACTCGAATCCTATTGGAAACAATCCAAAGTGCGGTGATTTGCATCCTTGGTACAGAACAATAGATTGTTGGGAATCGTATTACCCCGCGTATGTCTATGGTGGAGTTGATATTTTAGGTACGTCGTGTCCAAATTCTTCTGGGCAACTTGGCTCCTATACATATGGTACGTCTCCACCAGTAAGTGCATTGAATCTTGGGGCCATTACTAATACGAATTGTATTGTGCTCAGGCACCTTGGATATGGAAATGTAGGAACCATTAAAAATACTCTATATACTTCATTGCAAAACGGACAGGTATATCAACTTTCTATGTGGCTTATTAATCATGGTCCAACGCCAGGTAATGCATCTATTAATACTCCGAGCAATCCTGTTGTTATTACTTTAGCGTCTTACACAACCATTGCGTTTACACCGACTTTAAATTTCCCAACAGGGCTTAATACGTTGGGGCAGTTTACCGTGCCAGCAGGCAATGCGTGGACTCAAGTGACCCAAACATTTACTTATTCCGGAACTGCCGCCCCGTCTATAATTTTAGGAATAGACCAACTTTTAACGACTCCTCCAAGTTCTGTCTCACCTGGCAACTATAAGTATAATATCTTCGTCGATCGAGTTTCTATCATACCTATTTCTGGCCCAACAATTACAATACCAACTCCAACAATATGCAGTACACAGAGTTTTACGGATCTTGGCGCTTTTACAGGAACTACAACGGGAACTTTTGCGGGCCAAGCGGTTACGTATAATTCAACGACTTCTAAGTATGAATTCAATATTTCAGGATCTCTGCCGCCCGGTACATATCCGATTGTATTCACCTATTCCAATCCATCATACTCCTGCATGTCTTCAATTCAAACAGCTGTTACTCTGACTGACTGTTGTCTCTCATCCACCTTATCCACTTATACTGTTTCTTCTGTTACGGGCTCGGTTTACGTGCCTGGCCCAAAAATTTTGGCCAATAGTTTTACGATTCAGCCAAATGCACAGCTTTTGTTATCTGGAGAGTACCTTATTTCGGCTGGTGTTAAGATTACAGTTAGCCCCAGCTCCACATTGTTTTTAGAAGGCGCGCACTTATACGGCTGCGCTACAATGTGGGAAGGTATAGAAATATTAGATGGGGGGCACGTGGAATCTAAGTATTATTTAGGCAGCATAGCGAACCTTATTGAAGATGCCGAAACAGCCATCAGCATAGTTAATCATACGACTATTGCAAACGGGATAGCGGATCTTTCGGATATTATTTTCAATAAAAACTATATTGATATTGATATTACTGATTATGCAGTTTCCACAGCTACCCTTAATTCTCCAATAATTCTTAATAATTGTGTTTTTACCTGTCGGAACTTTACATTCAGTCCTACCGCCTGGCCGGAACCAAGTACAGGCGCAGCAGGTTTAAGAAATGCAATTACGTCAACAACTGGGTTAGCGCCGCCTTATCAGCTAAATAATGTAAGTATAGCCGATTTAAAAAGTCCGTATAACGGTTTCCAATCTCACATAGGAATTAATGTGGGAAATGTAGGAACCTCTTTTACCCTATACGCCTCACCGCATCCGTCCACATCCACCTTTGATCAATACGGCATTCAAATTGGTTCTGTATCGGGAGGTACTCCAACCGCAGATTTCCTCCTGTTCGATGCCCACGAGACATTTATCAAGTCTTCAAATTCGAATCTGAAAGTAATAAACAGTGTATTTCAAAATACACAAGATTATTTGGCAAGTGGTACGACAACGGCTAACGCTGCTATTGAATTTACGGCGGGCATCATGAATACTGTCCTTGACCTTTCTTCTTCCTCATTTAATACGGGGAATCGCTTCTGGAATTGTCACAGAGCAGTCCGGGTAAAAGACGCTTATAATTTTGTTATGGAAAAGAGTATTATCCGTAGCGAACACTCCACCAGCTTACCAAGTTCGCCCACACTTGCATTACCGGGCGATGGTGGCATCTTTATCAATACGAACCGATTCGAAAACTATGCAATCAATGAAAATGAACTGACTAATGTAACGGACGCCATTAGCATGGTATTTGAGCCGCGGAGCTTCGACGGGCAGCAGGCCGGATTTTTTGGATCCGCGACCTTCAGCGGCACTACATATTATTATCACGGGGTTTATACCCGCAATCTCAGCATAAGTCTGAATACTATCTCTCCGCAGACGAGTACTAGCTTTACAGGAAGTACCAACAATTATGTTAATAATGGCATAACCCTAGCTAACCTGGCTGCTGCCGCGAAGGTGTGGTCAACCATTGGTATTGGCGCTCAGATAGAAGACAACCTAATTTACCGCAGTTACAAGGGAATAAGTATTGATGCATTAAATTCGGTGGACATAGCTCTGAAAACCGACGGACCAAGGAAAGTGATTGCGCGGAACAACATTGTAGTGGAAGAAGATCTGACCTTTAATTCCCTGCAACACGGTATAGCCTATACCAACAGCATGCCGGCAGCAGGTACCGGCAGCCCGGGACCATTGGGGCAGGAGCTGCAAAGTATTGAAGAGAATATACTGAGCGCTTATAACCCAACAGCAACCAGCATTAGTTTGGTACATGCAGGATTTAATGGTGCGGCTACCGGAACCTTGCTACCTGCGCCATTTGTTATCTGTAATACCCTAAGCGCCGCATACCAGGGCTTTGTGTTTGAGGGAGACGATAACCCCACCTTCTGGAGAGGTAATAAAATGAGCGGTTTAACAAGGGGAATGAGCCTGCTAAACGCTGGAGAAATAGGCGTGCAGGGAAGCTCTGTTTCCCCCAGCGATAACCAATGGACAGGAAGCTGGTCGGGTTCCGACGCTTTATATGTGGGTACGGGAAGCCAGGCCCAATCATCACCAATTTATATACGCTCAGGCAGTCCCTGGACACCTCCTTCATATTCTGGTGTGTTTCCAGCAACTAGCTGGTATAATGCCTCTGGCGGCACCTTAACCGCTACAGGCTCCAACTATGCCTGCGCCGCGACTTATACAACATTTAAACCCTCTCTGCCGGATGACGAATACGATTCGGAGGTTCAGCTATACATAGCTAAAATGCAGGCCTATCGTTTTTTGTACTACCACGAAGACATAAAACACAGCCAGAGCTATTTTCTTGACTTTTTCGATCTGCAGAGCGGAAGCAGCCTGGAAACGTTTACCATTATAGAAGATACCCTGAGCGCCGGAGGGCTTAACTATGCCAGTTCTTTGCTTTCAGGAATGGATGATTCGGGATTTAATGATGTAGAGCAAAGCTATTACACCTTTTATGATCTTTACATAAAATACCTGACCGACGGGCACCTCATCCCGGAAGACTTTTCAGTACTTAAAGAGCTGGCGGGATTGTGCCCGGGTACAAATGGAGCTGCCGTTTATAAGGCCAGGGCGCTTTACCTTGTGCTGACCGGATCGGTATTTAATCCACCAAATCCTTGCAACGAAAGAGTTGAGGGAAGGGCAGCACAGAATCAAACTATTACGTATGACGCATCAAAAAGCTGGAATGTCGATCTGTTCCCGAATCCTGCCACCAATGAGCTGAACATCGTTGGTAAAGCAGATGTCGAAGAGCTCGATGTCACGAT
>JAEUTM010000385.1 GCA_016788025.1 Bacteroidia bacterium | reverse complement strand
GCTGATATAAATCAGGATTATTAATTACATTTGTCAGCATTTTCGTATAAACTGCATACTAACTTTGATCCGTTGTCTAAACTGGTTTCCATATTTCTCCTCTACGCACTGTTGATCCAGTCTGGTTCCAAACTGTTTATTTACCTGGAGTATAAAATAAACAGGCAGGAAATAACCTTAATGTACTGTGAAAATAAAACCAAGCCCTCGATGAAATGCGAAGGGAAATGCCACCTCGACAAGGTTATGAAAGAAGACAGCAAACGCGGAAAAGATAATAGTGCGATCCGTGAACTGAGCGAAATTTCAAATTGTATTTGTTACCCCGGTGAAAGTTTAAGAAGCCCGGACATAAAAAAGCCCGATCTTATTTCCTCTTATTTGATCACAGAAACAAAAGAAAGAGCTCTGAGCTTTTTTCACCCCCCTTCAGAAATCCTTTGTTTCCAGGCGTTTTTGCCTGAACTCTGTTAGAAGGTTCCTTATCTTATTTTTTTATGCTCTTGTTACCGTGAGGTCCGCGGTCAGGATATTTAATTGTATTAAATTTAAATTTTATGAAACATATTATCACTTTTATTGTAAGCATCACACTTCTTCTTTCATTTACATCCTGCAAAAAAAAGGAAACAAAAGTTGAAGAACCCGTTAATAATGAAACCACTAATCCTACACTCACTTTGCTAAAAATAGGTGAGACCTATTTAAACGGGGCAAATGCAAAGGCAGTTGTTTATTCCACGAAAGAACTGGAAACAGGTTATAACCAAATTTATGTAGCACTTTATGATTCCACTGACGGCTCACGTTTAAGCCGCGGCCATTTTGAAGTGATTCCAATGATGGACATGGGAAGCATGCAACACAGTTCGCCGGTTGAGAACACCGAAGATACTACCACTACCGACGGTTATTTTAAGAGCGGTGTTGTATTTACGATGCCTGGAGATGCCAGCCAATGGTCATTAAATTTTGCTTTCCACAATCATAAAAATGAAAGCATGGGAAGGGGATCATTAGGAATGGCAGTAAAAGCAAGTACACCAGCCAGGTCCAAAAGCACCCTGATCTTTGCAGAAAATAATGCAGCGCTTTACCTCACCTTTGCAAACCCGCTTAAACCAGCTGTAGGTATTAATGACCTGGAGATCCTGCTTCATAAAAAAATAAGCAACGATGAGTACGCACCGGTAGATGATTACACCATTGTTATGGAACCGACAATGCCAAGCATGGGACACAGTTCACCCAATAATGTGAACCCGGTACTTACCGCTAACGGACATTACAAAGGAAAAGTGAATTTCACAATGTCTGGCTTATGGCATATTAATCTTAAACTTTACAAAGCAGGCGTGCTACTGAGTGATGACCAGTTTTTTGAAATCACCATTGACTAAGGCAGTCTATATTCTCAGCGCTCTTTTATGGGTTCAGTGTCTCTCTGGACAAAAAAATCCGGGAGACACTGCTAAAACTGTAGAACTTGGCGAGGTGTGCATTATGGAAAATGCTGACCAGGACAACCAGGCCTTTAATTTTTATAAGAGCAGTAAACTCGCCAACACGGAAGACATTCTTTCCCGCATGGAAGGAGTGAACCTGATTAAACGCGGAGCCTACGGACTGGAACCAGCACTTCGTAACTACAGTTCGGGTCAAACCAATATTACCATTGACGGAATGAGAATTTACGGGGCCTGTACTGATAAGATGGATCCCGTTTCGATCTATATTGAGCCAGTGAATCTTGAATCGATCCAGGTGGCGCATGGCAGTGCGGGAGCCCTGAATGGCAGCACAATTGGAGGACAGGTTAATTTTAATTTGAAGGATCCTCCCAATTCCTGTCATAAAAAAGTAATGGGCCAGGTTTCACAATCTTACGCAAGTGTAAACAACGCATATAACACTACCGCGTCTCTGCAACAAACCATCAATAAATTTTCATACAGG
>JAEUTM010000377.1 GCA_016788025.1 Bacteroidia bacterium | reverse complement strand
CCAGGATGGAAACAGGATCATGTCGAATATGCTGACCTTCAACACAGACAAGCCTACCTATAAAGTGGGAGACGAGGTGAAAGTAAGCATCCCAACCCCACAGAATGGAAGAGCTTTGGTGACCATTGAGAACGGAACCCGGGTGATGGAGGCACATTGGCTGGAAACGCAGAAAGGAAGTTCAGTCTATAAATTTAAAGTGACTCCTGCCATGGCACCGAATGTGTATGTGCATGTGTCGCTGATTCAACCGCATGAACGCACTAACGATTTACCAATTCGTTTGTATGGCGTGGTGCCTGTAATGGTGGATGATCCGGAGACCCATTTAAAACCAACGATCTCCATGCCGAATGTGATTGAACCTGAAAAGACCTTGAGCATAGAAGTGAAAGAGGAGAAGGGAAAAGAAATGGCCTTTACGCTTGCCATGGTAGACGAAGGTTTGCTGGATATCACCAGGTTTAAAACACCGGATCCACATCCGAATTTTTATGCGCGTGAAGCTTTGGGTGTAAAAACCTGGGATCTTTACGATCGTGTGATCGGCGCATTTGGAGCGGATCTTGAGCGAATTTTGAGTATTGGTGGTGATGGAAGTGAAATGAATAATGATGGCGCCAAAGCCAATCGTTTTAAACCCATGGTGAAATTCTTCGGACCTTATCATTTAAATAAGGGTGAGAAAAAGACCATTACCTTTAAAATGCCAATGTATGTAGGATCTGTGCGCACCATGGTGATTGCCGCTGAAAAGGGTGCTTATGGCATGGCTGAAAAAACAACGCCTGTGAAAGCACCGCTTATGCTGTTGGCCACTTTGCCTCGTGTATTAAGCATTACTGAAGATGTAAAATTACCAGTCTCTGTTTTTGGAGGGGAAACCAACCTGGGTAAAACGGATGTAAAAATTGAGGTGAATGGTTTGCTGCAGGTTGTTGGCGGCAATGTGAAAAGCGTTAGTGTTGGAAGGAACGACGAAAAACTTGTTCTTTTTGATCTGAAAGTAAAAAACATTACAGGCATAGCAAAAGTGAAGATTACGGCCTCAGGCGGCGGCCACACGGCTACCTACGACATGGAGCTGGATGTACGCAATCCGAGTCCATACGAAACACAAAGCAAGGATCAGATGCTTGAGGCTGGAAAATCCTTTGAATTAAATTATAAACCTTTCGGCATCGCTGGTTCAAACACAGGAGCAGTGGAACTTTCAACCGTTCCGCCAATTAACCTGGAAGAGCGTTTGCATTACCTGATTGGTTACCCGCATGGTTGTGTGGAACAAACCACGTCAAAAAGTTTTGTACAGTTATACCTGGCAGATCTTTTGAACCTGAGTCCTGAACGTCGTACGAATATTGAAAACAATGTAAAGGCCGGTATTCGCAGGTTAGTCGACTTCCAGGTGAGTTCCGGCGGTTTCTCTTATTGGCCTGGTTCAAGCGGTGTAGACGATTGGTCGAGTTCTTATGCGGGTCATTTCTTGCTGTGTGCTGAGAAAAAAGGTTACAGCTTGCCTCCGGGTGTCAAGAAAAACTGGATCTCTTACCAGCAAAGTATGGCGCAGAATTTTGAGATCAACCGCAGCGCGCTTTACAGTAGCGATGAGTTACAGGCTTACCGTCTGTATGTGTTGGCACTTGCAAACGCGCCATCCATGGGCGCAATGAACCGTCTGCGTGAATTTACAGGCATGTCGGTACAAGCCCGTTGGATGCTGGCTGCAGCCTATGCGCAGATCGGTCAGACGGATGAAGCTACAAAACTCATCAATGGCGTGTCTACTACTATTCCAAGATACAGGGTTAACTATTACACCTACGGTTCTACCGAGCGCGACCAGGCCATTGTTTTACAAACGTTGAGTTTGTTGAATCGTAAGGAACAGGCTTTTGCGCAGGTGAGGTTATTATCGGAAGCGCTGAGTAAGGAATACTGGATGAGTACACAGACAACGGCTTTTGCCCTTGTTTCCATTGCCGATTATATCATTCGCAACGGAGGTCCTTCAGCTATGCAGGCTAAATGTTCTATAAATGGACAAAACGCTGATCTTGGCGGCAAATCTACCATTGCACAGGTACCCCTTAACTTTAAAGGTACAGAAGCGATGAATGTAAAAGTTGAGAACTTTGGAAAAGGCATGTTGTATGCGCGGTTGGTAAATCGCGGCCAACCGATGATTGGTAAAGAAAGCGAGGCCTCGGAGAATCTTGCCGTGAGCGTTTATTATAGAGATCAGTCAGGTAATGAGATTGATCCGACAAAAATAGAACAGGGCAAAACACTTATTGTTACGGTTAATGTAAGAAACATGGATCCCCGTGGATACCTGAACAACCTGGCGCTTAACGTTTACGTTCCATCCGGTTGGGAAATAAATAATGCCCGCATGGATGATAACGAAGCCGTTCTGAAAAACTCGGAATACACTTACCAGGATATCCGCGACGATCGTATGTCTTATTATTTTGATATGCGTAGAGAGGAAACTAAAACCTTCAGTTTTATGGTCAACGCAGCCTACCAGGGACACTTTTATTTACCGGGAGTAACTGCAGAAGCCATGTACGATAATACAGTGAATGCAAGGACGAAGGGGCAGTGGATAAGCATTGAGAAATGATTTTCGGGATAGAACGCTGATGACACTGATAATTATGATGTCTTATGATTTTTAATAAATTCTGCAACGAATGACTACTTCGGTTTATCATAAATAATCAGCCTAATCCGCGTTATCTGCGTTCTATTAACGAAAGCTTGATCTTGTTTCTGGTCTTGACTCTTAATTCTTGAATCCCATAAACTATGCCATATAACGAAAAACTAGCTGACCGCGTGAGAGAAATCCTCGCCACGGTCCCGAAACTAAAAATAGAAGAAAAGAAAATGTTCCGTGGTTTAACCTTTATGGTAAACGGAAAGATGTGCGTAAGCATAAGCGGTGAAAACCTCATGATCAGATTCGATCCTGCCCTGCAGGAAGAGATCGCTGAAAAGAACGGGTTTGAACGCATGCGCATGAAAAACCGCGATTACAAAGGTTACGGTTATATTAATCCGGAAGTACTAAAAACAAAAAAAGAGCTAGAGTATTGGGTGAAGCTGTGTTTGGATTTCAATAAAAGGGCCAAGGCTACCAAAAAGTAAAGAATGCCGAGTAATAAAGAAATAGAGTGGAATGTCATGCTGAGCGTAGTCGAAGCATGCCTCGATTTTAATAGCAAAGCAAAAGCGTCGAAGAAAAAATGACTCATCGGATCAAGAGCCAGGAGCCAGGAACCAAGACAGATCGAACCGAACGATGTCAGTTCGAGTAGCCGACGAGAGGAGGCATATCGAGAACGGCATCGCAGAAGTTTACTAAAACTAAAAATGACTTACAAAAAACTCCGCGTCTAAGTGTCTCCGGCGCCTCCGTATAAAACCAGGCACTGGTCATTCAGAGCGTAGTCGAAGTATGCCTTGATTTTAATAGCAAAGCAAAAGCGTCGAAGAAGAAATGATAAATAGAACCAAGAACCAGGAGCCAGGAACCAAGACAGATTCAGGAGATTTTTTGATTCTTTATTTACTTATTTATTGCCAATTAATCTTGATTCTTGGTTCTTGATTCTTGACTCCAAAATAGTTACGTTTATAAAACAGCACAAGATTAAGTTTGTTGTTACCATCATTCTTCTAGCCTGGTTTCTGCTCTCGCTCCCCAGCCCCCTCTTCAAAGTCCCATACAGCGCAGTCTTACACGATCGTAATCACGAACTTCTTGCAGCGCAAATAGCTACAGACGGCCAATGGCGTTTCCCGCAGAGCGATTCGGTTCCCTATAAATTCAGGACTTGTCTGCTTGCTTTTGAAGACGAATACTTTTACAAACATCCCGGCATTAATCCGGTTTCACTCTATAAATCCTTCGTCAGCAATTTAAAAACATCCGGAACAAGAAGAGGTGGAAGCACGCTTACCATGCAGGTTGCCCGAATGTCCCGCGGAAATCAATCCCGGAATTATTACCAGAAAATGGTAGAAATGCTCATGGCCCTGCGCATCGAATTATCCTATTCAAAAAAAAGCATTCTGAATTTATATTGCAGTAACGCACCCTTTGGTGGTAACGTCGTTGGGCTTGCAGCAGCCTCCTGGCGCTATTTCGGAAGAGCACCGGAAAAACTCTCCTGGTCCGAAGCAGCAGTATTGGCGGTACTTCCCAATGCACCTTCTTTAATTTATCCTGGGAAAAATCAGATAAAGCTTTTGGAAAAAAGAAATCGTTTACTTCTTAAATTAAAAGACAATAAGATCATCGATTCCTCTACCTACGTTTTAGCTGTGCTCGAGCCATTGCCTCAAAAACCTTATCCCATTCCACAACTGGCCCCACATTTACTCGCGCATTGTGTTCAGACTAACAAAACAAACAGCGCTTACGAATCTAATATCGATAAAAGCATCCAGCTCCGTGTAAACGAATTATTGAACCGGCATGTGCGTGACCTGGCGCCAAACCAGATTTACAATGCCTGTGCACTTGTAGTGGAGACGCAGACAGGAAAAGTTGTGGCTTATGTTGGAAACTCATTTTCGGAGAAAAACGAACACGATAATTATGTGGACATTATCCAGGCCCCGCGCAGCACCGGAAGTATTCTGAAACCTTTTCTGTATGCTTTTATGTTACACGAGAATAAAATTCTTCCGGCAAGTCTTTTACAAGATATTCCTTTGCGTTTGGGATCTTACGGCCCGAAAAATTTTAATCTTACTTACGATGGTCTGGTTCC
The DNA here is from genome assembly GCA_016788025.1 of Bacteroidia bacterium. Taxonomy (GTDB): domain Bacteria; phylum Bacteroidota; class Bacteroidia; order B-17B0; family Aurantibacillaceae; genus Aurantibacillus. Next base: position 1,070 of record JAEUTM010000377.1, on the reverse strand, counting down.
CGCACACCAGGCCATTGCACGTTCCCTGAATGTTCCGGCAGTAAAACTCTTGCAGGAATATAGCGCCGCAAAATTTCATCAGCGTTTAAAACAACTGGGATTTACAACGTTCACCAAAGCCACCACGCATTATGGTTTGTCGCTGATATTGGGTGGAGGAGAGGCCAAGCTTGCCGAGATCGCAGCTGCTTATTCCGCGATGGGCAGGGCTTTGTACTATTATTCCAACTCCCGCGACCGTTATATGCCGGGTAGCTACAGGCCATTGACATATCTGCAAACAAAAGAAACAGAAAAGAAAGGACTTATTCTAAAATCAGACCTGCTCAATGCTGGGGCAATTTATTACACCTTTAACGCCATGACTGAACTCCTGCGTCCACAGGACTATACAGGCTGGGGCAGATTTCTTTCCAAAACAAAAATCGCCTGGAAAACCGGTACTAGCTTCGGTTTCAGGGATGCCTGGGCTGTTGGATTAAATCCGAAATACACTGTAGCTGTTTGGGTAGGAAATGCGGACGGGGAGGGCAGACCCGACCTCACCGGTACAGGAGCTGCAGCGCCATTAATGTTCGCCATCTTCAATACATTGGGCCGGGAGCGCTGGTTTAAACGTCCGGATAACGATCTTGAGAGAATAAAAGTGTGTTTGCAAAGCGGTTACAAAGCCTCTGATATCTGTGACCAGACAGCCTTTCGCGAATATCCCCGCGGAGCAGAGAAAACAAAAAACTGCCCCTATCATCGTTTGGTTCATCTGGATGCATCCGGCAAATACCGCGTCAACAGCGAGTGTTATCCTGTAACCAACATGCAACACAAAGCCTGGTTCGTTCCATCACCTGTAGAAGAATATTTTTACAAACAACATCACCTCGATTACAAACCCCTGCCTCCTTACCTGGAAGGTTGTGCCAATGAACTCAGTCATCGCCAGATGGAAATCGTTTATCCCCGCGATGGATTTAGTATTTATGTGCCGGTGGTAGAAAGCGGAGAACAGAGTCGTTGTATTTTAAAAGCAACCCATAAAAATCCAAACGCCACATTATTCTGGCACCTGGATG
>JAEUTM010000329.1 GCA_016788025.1 Bacteroidia bacterium | reverse complement strand
GTATTACCAGCACAATTCTCACTGGACTCTTCTATTAACCTTCAGAGTATCGAAGGACACGTTTCTAAAATTGAAGTTTTGATGCAGAAGGCTGATACAACAGTGCTTTCAGCAAAGGAGAAAAAACTACATGCAGAGCTTTTGTCCCATTCAAGACATTTTAAGGATGTGTCGGCTGGAAAATTCAGCGCCTCTGACATTGATCTGGCAAACAGATTTTCTCTTCGTAAGGATATGATCAAAATCACCAAGGGGGCCGATAAGATGATCAATGGCGGAAACCTGACATTAAGTTTGAATGAAATAAAGGAACTTACAAAAGAAATTAAGTCCTGTAAAAAATTGATAGAATTTGCACCTTCATGGGTTGTTATTCTGATTTCACTGTGCCTGGGATTAGGCACTATGGTTGGCTGGAAGCGTATTGTGAAAACCGTTGGAGAAAAAATCGGAAAACAACACATGAGTTATGCTCAGGGTGCCAGTGCCGAGATCGTTGCTTCCATTGGTATTGGACTAGCAAGCTGGAAAGGACTTCCTGTTAGTACCACCCACATGTTGTCTTCTGGTATTGCTGGCTCTATGGTGGCTAAAAAAGGACTAAAAAACCTTCAAAAGGGAACTGTAAAAACCATTGTACTTACCTGGGTGCTTACTATTCCGGTAACAATTGTCCTCTCTGCGTCTTTGTTCTTGTTATTCAGAGCGATTCTGTAAATAAGGCTCAATAAATTTTTTAAGCGCGGGTACACTAACATAGTTTAGCGACCGCGCTTTTTTATTTCCAGGAAGACCTTGTATACACTTGTTTTGAATTTATAAAGTATTAAGTACATTTAGCCAAACAAGATTGATATGGAACGCAAATACATAAAGCAGGATTTTACGGTTACAAGCTGGGAATTGCTGAAACCTTATTTTGATGAATTGCAACAGCGTAAAATAGATACTGTGCAGGAACTCGAGACCTGGTTGAGGGATTATAACGAGTTGGGGGCAGTGGTTGGTGAGAACATGGCCTGGAGATATATTAAGATGACCTGCGACACAGCGAACTCTGCTCTGCGCGATAGCTTCAATGATTTTGTACAAAATATTGAACCGCATATGGCGCCGGTTTCCAATGAGCTAAATAAAAAATTAGTTACATCGCCCGCTAAAGACAAACTGACGAAAACAGGATATGATATTTACCTGAGAGGAATAAAAAACAGTATTGATCTTTTCCGGGAAGAGAACATACCTTTAAATACCCAGTTGCAGGAACTCGAACAGCAGTTCGGTGAAATAAATGGCGCGCAGAGTGTTGAACACAAGGGCGAAACCATGACGTTGCAAAAAGCTTCCGTTTTTCTGAAAGATCTCAACAGATCCGTACGTGAAGAGATGTATCAAAAGATTCAGAAACGCAGGGCACAGGATGAAAATGCTTTGAATGACCTTTTCACCAAACTTATTGATTTGCGCCACCGCGTGGCTTTAAATGCCGGGTTTAAAAATTACCGGGATTTTAAACATCAAGCCCTTGCTCGTTTTGATTATTCCGTTCAGGATTGTTTGAATTTTCATGAGGCTGTTAAACTCCATGCAGTTCCACTGATAAATGAACACGACAAAAAACGGAAGGAAAAATTAAAACTCGATGACTATCGCCCCTGGGATACTGCTGTAGATGAAGACGGACTTCCGGTTTTGAAACCTTTCGAGAATGCGCGTCAATTAATTGACAGAACCATTGAATGTTTTAACCGCCTGGATCCTTTTTTCGGAGAGTGTATCAAAACAATGGATAAGATGGGTCGCCTCGAT
>JAEUTM010000293.1 GCA_016788025.1 Bacteroidia bacterium | reverse complement strand
GATCATTATGTAAAACGTTGTGTAGGGATTGCTGGTGACAATCTGGAAATAAAGGATGGAGAAATCTACATCAATGCGCAGAAACAACAAATGCCTAAAATGGCGCAACACAATTATTTTGTAAAAGCAAAAAGCAACTTCATTACACTTGAATACCTGGATAATCTTGATATTTATGCTCCTGAAGCTTATGGTGTGGGCTCTGCCGAAGTAGGCAAAGACAAATCGATGCTTTACATCACCCCTATTATGAGTGGTGGTGGATATTCGCCGTTAAAGCATCTTGATCCAAACCTTTTTAAAACAACTTTTAGCACGAAAGACACCGTTGTGTATTGTTTGAATATGACTGAAGAAACCGCAGGGAAGGTAAAAGCTGACCCTAATGTTTATACAGTTTTTAAACGAATAGATATTGCAGGTTCTTACGACTCAAAGAACTTTCCACACAATTCTTCATACACCTGGAATAACGACAACTTTGGCCCTTTATTAATTCCTAAAGCCGGAATGACCCTTCCCATCGACACACACAACGTATGTTTGTATGAGAAGATCATGACTACCTATGATGACAATAATACCATTCACGAGGTAAAAAAATCAGGTGGACAGGTTTTATATGATGGTAAACCAATTACAAGCTATACATTTAAGCAGGATTATTACTTTATGATGGGTGACAATCGACACAACAGTGCGGATAGCAGAAGCTGGGGTATGGTACCATACGATCACGTAGTCGGATCTCCATTCTTTGTGTGGTTCAGTATGAAGTATTCTGAGAATAATCCTGTGAGTGGAAAATCAGTGGTGGGTTCTTTATTTAAAAATTCACACGATGGTAAATTCCGTTGGGATCGTTTCCTCTGTTATGTTCAGGACGGAACACTACATTCGGTAAAAATTCCTTTCATTCTTATTATTGCCGCGATCTGGGGTTATAGTAAATGGAATAAGAACCGTAAACTGAAAAAAGCATCAGCAAGCTAAAACATATTCTGCATTTTATTGCGAATACCGGTTGGTTCATAGGAGGTATTGCTGCGGTAATTGCGTTTTATTCTCTTAAAAAATTCGCTTTTGACATTGTAAAGGTCAACAACCGCGATATGGAAGGCACTTACTCATTCAATGATGCTGTTTTTCTCAAAAAAATCTCGAATGAGTACAAGGTCGGAGATGTTGTTTATTTTGAATATCCCATAAGGGACACATTAGGCAGCCAAACTTTTTTTATTCAGAGAATTTTTGGACTACCTGGCGACAGTATATCCATATCGGATAAAGTTGTTTTTATAAATCGAAAGGCCGCAATTGAACCGATCGATATCAAATTCAATTATTTTGTAAAGAGCAAAAAACTAATACTCGATAGTTCATTTTTAGCAAGGTATGGATTAAAAGAAGGTGGCAAAATTTCAGACAGCTTCGACTACAGTTATGCTCTTACAAAAGCGCAAAGCGACACTTTACGAAAAGACAGCCTGATAAGTTACGTACAGGTTAAATTAGAAAAGAAAAATGCTTACGACGAAACCTGTTTCCCCGGAGATCAGCATTTTAAGTGGAACATGGATCAATATGGCGTGGTTTACGTTCCTCGAAAAAATGACACCCTTCATCTCGATACTATCAACATTAAATTATATTCCAACCTGATCATAGAAAGTGAAAAAAATAATTTGCAGGTAAAACACGATAGCATTTTCATCAATGGAACCTTAACACGGTCTTATGTTTTCAAAAAGAACTATTTTTTTCTGCTCGGAGATAATCGTGACAATGCCAATGATTCCAGGATCTGGGGATTCCTGCCCGAAAATAATCTTATTGGAAAAGTTGTACATACCATTCGCAAAGCTGAATGAATTACCTTTTAAGCACAGCCTATTGGCCCAATCTTTATTATTTTTCCTGCGTTTTGAACTCAGAAAATATAATGATAGAACAATTCGAAAACTATCAAAAACAGAGTTTCAGAAACCGTTGCACCATCCTTTCAGCAAATGGGCCTTTGGACCTTATCATTCCGGTGCAGAATAACGGCAACAAGCAACTTACGAAGGATGTTTTGATCTCTTATAAAGAAAACTGGCAGATAAAACACTGGCGGGCTATTACAAGCGCTTATAGAAATTCTCCCTACTTCGAGCATTTTGAGCCAGAGATTCATTTTTTTTATGAGCAGAAATTTGAGTTTTTACTTGAATATAATGTTGAACAACTGAAATTGCTTTTGAAACTTTTACGCGTTTCAAAGTCAATCAACCTAAGTAATTCTTACGAAACTCTTCCAGAACATTCGCTAGACCTAAGAACATCCATTCATCCAAAGTTGGATTTTTCTGACTCGGATAACTTAATTCAGAAGCTCCGAAAACCTTATTACCAAGTCTTTGTAGACAAATTTGGATTCACCCCAAACCTCAGCATACTGGATCTTTTTTTTAATACCGGCCTGGGAACAGTTGATTATTTGAGCGGTAAGTAATACTCTCTTGCATCTTGGTTCTTGGTTCTTGATTCTTGGTTCTTGATTCTTGATTCTTGGTTCTTGATTCTTGGTTTTGTTTTAACCTATTTTACTCCAATTGTGGCGTTGTTTCTGTTGAAGCAAAATTTGTGTATTGTACACTTTATTTTTCTCCATCAATAGTTCTGGATCTTCATCGAGTATACTTTGGGCTGTTTGTCTTGCCAGTTGTAAAATTTGTCCGTCTTGCGCGAGATTGGCCAGCTTAAGATCAGCCACCCCGCTTTGCTGGGTTCCCTCGATATCTCCAGGGCCCCTGAGTTTTAGATCCACTTCGCTTATTTCAAAACCGTCATTGGTTCTAACCATTGTTTCCATTCTTAACCGGCTATCCGCTCCAAGTTTGTACCCCGTTAACAATATACAATAACTCTGATCGGCACCCCTACCAACTCTTCCCCGCAACTGATGCAATTGCGATAAACCAAAACGTTCTGCACTTTCAATCACCATCACACTGGCATTCGGAATATTTACTCCAACTTCTATTACGGTGGTTGCAACCATGATCTGGGTTTCGTTTTTTATGAAACGCTGCATTTCAAAGTCCTTTTGTTCATTGCTTAGTTTTCCATGAACGATACTCACCTGGTAGGCAGGGGGAGAAAACTCCCTTACAATGTTATCATAACCTTGCTGAAGATTCTGATAATCCATTTTCTCACTTTCCTGGATCAACGGATAAACAATATACACCTGTCTTCCTAGGGCTATCTGCTCTTTCATAAAGCCGTTTACGCGCAAACGCTGACTTTCCATGAAATGCAAGGTCTTGATAGGTTTCCGGCCCGGCGGGAGTTCGTCAATAATACTGGTATCAAGATCGCCGTACAAGGTCATTGCAAGAGTGCGGGGTATAGGTGTGGCCGTCATAATTAACATGTGCGGAGGGTTGACGTTTTTGTTTCTCAACTTTGCACGTTGTTCCACTCCGAAACGATGCTGCTCATCAATGACAACAAGTCCAAGATTTTTGAACTGCACTACGTTTTCGATTAATGCGTGCGTTCCAATCAGAATCTGAGTTTCACCTTCGAGTAGTTCCTGGTGAATTTGTTTTCGCTCTTTTGTTTTCGTAGAACCAGTCAGTAATCGCACTGTTAGGTTCAGGTCACCCAGAAATTTTTTGAATGTTTCATGATGTTGCTGCGCAAGAATTTCGGTGGGTGCCATTAAACAGGCCTGAAAACCATTATCGATCGCAAGCAACATCGACATTAAAGCGACAAGCGTTTTACCACTGCCAACATCTCCCTGAAGCAGGCGGTTCATTTGCCTGCCACTTCCCATATCCAGTCTTATTTCCTTTAAAACTCTTTTCTGAGCATTGGTTAATTCAAAAGGAAGATAGTGTGAGAAGAAGTCGTTAAAAACTTTTCCGACTCTTGAAAACACAAAACCCTGAACGGTATTCGCTCTCACTTTATTTAACCGTAGTAAACGAAGCTGTATATAAAATAATTCGTCAAATTTTAAACGAAACTCCGCCCTTTTCAGCTGTTGTTGATTTTCCGGGAAGTGTATTCTCCAGAAAGCTTCATAACGGGACATTAGTTTATGATCGCTTATGATCTCCTGATTTTGCGTTTCTTCAATATCCTGCTCTTTCAACTGGTGTAACAACTGGCGAATGGCTTTACGGATACCGTCACTGTCGAGTCCCCGGAGTTTAAGCTTTTCACCGGAGTTGTAAACGCCCTGTAAAGCCGATAATTGCTGCAGAGTTTCGGTGGTGCAAAGCTCCATTTCAGGATGAGCGATGTTAAATCTTCCGTTGAATACGGAAGGTTTTCCAAAAACAATGTACTCAGTTTCGGTGTTTAATTTCTGGGCCATCCAGTTATAAGCTTTAAACCACACTAATTCAATCATGCCACTGCTATCCCGAAACATTGCCCGGAGTCTCTTTCCCTGTTTCTGTCCCACAATTTCAATGCCTTCAATTGTTCCCCG
>JAEUTM010000287.1 GCA_016788025.1 Bacteroidia bacterium | reverse complement strand
GTATGAACTCTCCCATGTGACTCACATCAAACACTCCAATACTTTTTCTCACTGCCAGATGCTCATCGTTTAGTCCACTGTATGAAACCGGCATGTTGTATCCGGCAAACGGAACCATTTTCGCTCCCAAAGAAATATGTTTGTTTGTTAAGGCAGTTGTTTTCATTAATCGTTGTTTTTATAAGGCCACAAAAATAAATAAAAAGCCCCAACTAAATCTAGTCGGGGCTCTTATTGTGCGTAATAATTATCAGTCTATGTTTTCAATAACCATAGCGCTTGCACCACCACCACCATTGCAGATACCGGCTGCACCATATTTAGCCTTGTTTTGTTTGAGAACATGAATCAGGGTTACCAGGATACGGGCTCCGCTGGCTCCCAGAGGATGTCCTAAAGAAACAGCCCCTCCATTCACATTCACTTTTGACGCATCAAGATTCATGAGTTTAATGTTTGCCAGTCCCACCACGCTGAACGCCTCATTCAGCTCATAGTAGTTGATGTCGTTCATTTTCAGTCCCGCCTTTTCAACCGCCTTTGGAACGGCCAGGCTAGGCGAGGTTGTGAACCACTCCGGAGCTTGTTCAGCGTCTGCATATGATTTGATTTTTGCGATCGGCTTAAGACCAAGGGCCTCTGCCTTCTCTTTGCTCATAAGGATGAGCGCAGCAGCACCGTCATTCATTGTGCTTGCATTTGCGGCAGTTACTGTTCCTTCTTTCGAAAACACAGGCTTAAGCGTCGGAATTTTCTCGAAGTTTACATTTTTATATTCTTCATCTTCTGCAAAATCAACATCTCCTTTTTTTGTTTTTACTGTAACCGGAACTACTTCGTCTTTAAATTTCCCTGCAGACCAGGCGGCGGCGGAACGTTTATATGATTCAACCGCAAAAGCATCTTGTTCTTCGCGACTAAATTTCATGTCTTTTGCGCAAAGTTCTGCACAATTACCCATTGGTACATTTCCGTATACGTCTGTAAGTCCATCCTTTGCTAGGCCGTCGATAAGACTAACATTTCCATACTTAGCGCCCCAACGCGTGTTTTCAGAGTAAAAAGGCACCTGGCTCATGTTTTCCATGCCGCCGGCAACAACGATGTCATTGTCGCCGAGCATAATACTCTGTGCGGCAAGGGAAACCGCTTTCATACCGCTGGCGCAAACTTTATTCACAGTTGTACAGTTTACGCTGTCAGGTAGACCAGCAAATTTTGCAGCTTGTCTCGCAGGCGCTTGTCCTAAGTTAGCCTGCAATACAGAACCCATAAAAACTTCATTAACAAGTTTGCCGTCTAATTTAATTTTGTCCAGCGCACCTTTAATTGCAGCGGCTCCTAATTTTGTAGCCGGAATGCCGGCGAGTGTTCCACCAAAAGAACCCATAGCTGTTCTTACTGCAGCTACGATATATACTTCCTTCATAATAATAATTGTGTAGTGTTGTTAGTTTTTAGAATCGCTAAATTTACTATTTTAATCACAGGAAATTCACAGGAATTACGTTAAATGTTTTAAACAGTAATTTCCTGTATTTATTACTTTCACGGCGCAAATGACGGGTGTTATCATAAAATCAACGGGGAGCAGATATCTTGTTAAATCTGGAAGTGAAATTCTTGAGGCTGTTCTTAAAGGTAAAATACGTTTAGAGGGACGCAAAACCACCAATCCCATAGCGGTCGGAGATATTGTGGATTTAGAGCTTGACGAAAAGGGAGACGCCAGCATTACCAATATCCATCCCCGGAAAAACTATATTATCCGCAAGTCTATTAATTTAAGCAAACAAGCTCAAATCCTCGCAAGCAATCTCGATCAGGCTGTTTTAATAGCCACGCTTGTATCTCCCAGGACCAGTCTTGGTTTTATTGATCGTTTTCTTATAACTGCCGAAGCTTACAGAATTCCTGCTAAAATCATTTTTAATAAACAGGATCTTTTAGATGAACATCAGCTCGAGGTTCAGGAGAATATAATTGCTCTTTACACGTCCATTGGTTACGAGTGTTTTAAAGTAAGTAGCTTTGATGCGAACGACGTTTTAAAACTCAGAGATCTTTTTAAAGAAAAAACCACACTAGTGGCGGGGCACTCCGGTGTGGGGAAATCTTCTTTCATTAATGCTCTTGAACCTTCATTGCGACTAAAAATCGGTGAAATTTCTTCCGCGCATGCGAAGGGAATGCATACGACCACCTTCGCCGAACTGCATCAATTAAGTTTTGGCGGAAGCATTATAGACAGTCCTGGCATCAAAGAACTGGGACTTGTTGAAATGAAAAAAGAAGAAGTCGGTCATTATTTCCCCGAGATCCGTGATAGAATGAATGATTGCCGCTTTAATAACTGTTTACATGTAAATGAGCCCAAATGTGCAGTGATAGCTGCCGTTGAGAACGGTAAAATAAGTAGTGAAAGATATTACAGCTATCTCGGAATTTTAAATGGTGAGGAAATGGATTGGAATGAGTGGGAGCTTAGATAATTTCAGGTTTCGGGTTGACTATTCTGAGTTTAAAAAAGCTATGAGTTTTTGAATTGCTTTTCCTCTATGGCTGATACTGTTTTTTATTTCAGCGCTCAGTTCAGCAAAAGTACTTCGGTATCCCTGAGGAATAAATAGTGGGTCATAACCAAATCCGTTGGAACCTCTTCCTTCATAAGAAATTGTTCCTTGTACTTCTCCTTCAAAATAATGTACATCCCCATCAATAATCAGCGTTATCACCGTAACAAAACGCGCATTGCGCTTCGTTATATTTTGCAGGGCTTTCAGAAGCTTCGCATTGTTTGCTTTGTCGTCTTTTGGAATTCCTGCATAGCGCGCACTGTAAACGCCAGGTTCATTATTCAGCGCTTCTACTTCCAACCCACTGTCATCAGCGAAAACGGGCAAATTCTTTCCTTGCTTCTTTAAATACTCCACAACGTATTGCGCCTTCAGAAAAGAGTTTTCTTTTATTGTGCTGCCTGGCTCTGGAATTTCTTCAAGTAAACCAATGTCAGCCAGGCCAATAACGTTGTATGATTTTCCAATGAGAGCATTTATTTCACTGATCTTGTTCGGATTGGAGGAGGCGAATATGAGGGTGCGATTGCCAGACATAACTTCAATATTTTTATTAAAAAGGGTAGGATTTGCTGCTTGAATTATTTTTGTATTTTAGCACAGTCTCAACCCAAAAACCATGACCAAAAATATCAATTTATTTTCGCTGACCTTGTCAGCTCTATGCATTTTTTCTTTAAATATATATGGCCAGGACAGTCTTCAGGAGAGATCCATTACTGTTATACGCCGCGGTGTTGAATATCATGATGACAAAAAATATGATCTGGCTGTTGCCGAATTCATGAAAGTACATCGTAACGACTCAAATTATTATCTGGCTTCCGTTGAAATTCTTACCACCTATCTCGCACAAACGAAAAATAAGGAAGGTCTGGCGTTATGTAACGAATTGCTTAAGCTTAAAAACGAGTACACCCCGAATATCCTGAAATACAAAGCTGACTTCCTGGATAATCTTGAAAAATACGAGGAGGCGGAAAAAATTTACAAACAGGGGATTAAGGATTACCCCGTTAACCATTCTTTTTATTATGAGTTGGCCATTTCAAAAATGCATCAAAAAAAGAATAACGAAGCTTTTACCTTGCTCGTTAGTGCTTTGAAAAAAAATCCATTTCATACAAGCAGCCACCATCAGCTAGGCGTGTTGGCTTATCGTAATAATAATCTTACCGCTGCAAGCCTCGCTCTTCAATTTTACCTCATCTGCGATGCGGATAGCAGACGTGCCCGGGGAATTGTTGCAGACCTGGAAAAGATGCTAAAACTGGAACTGGAAACTGATTCTGTTACGCCACTGAAAGCCTTTGAGGGCGAAAATGATTTTTCCGAACTGGAAAGCGTGCTTCGTTCTAAAGCCGCCTTATCTGAAAAATTCAAAACAAAAACTGATCTTACTTACGATTTAACCAAACAGGTACAGGTAATTATTGAGAATATTGGAAAATACCGCGATGTAAAAGGTTTTTACAACGAATTCTACGGGACATTTTTTACCGAGCTTAATAAAAATAATTTTCTTGAAGTTTATGTTTATTACATGCTGAGAGGGATGGAGCTTGAAAAAGTAAATAAGTGGCTTCAAAAAAACAAATCAGAAGTCGATAGATTCGAAAACTGGTATTATAATTATGTCTGCAACAATTTTGCCAAATATGAAGAAAATCTGAATGGAACAGTAGTATCTGTTCCCCATTGGTTCTCCTACAATGTTGTTTTTGGTGCTGGCGTTATGCTTAATAACCAAACCACCAACGGCTATTGGAACTATTATTACGATAACGGGATAAAAAAAGCAGAAGGAGAATTTGTAAACGGTAAGAAAAATAAAACCTGGAAATATTATCACGAGAATGGTGGCATAAAGGAGGAAATAGTTTACGACAATGGTCTGGAAAAACTCTACAGGAGTTTCTATGAGAACAATAATCCAAAAGTTGAAGTTCCGGTAGTAAACAATAAAATGGAAGGAGAACGTAAAACCTATTTCTCAAACGGAAACATATCATCTTCCACAGAATATAAAGCGGGAGAAATTAACGGCAAAGAAACTTTCTATTATCGGAATGGGTCGCTCCGTTATACCCTTACTAACGTGAAAGATGTTTTAAGCGGAGACTTAATAGAGTATTATGACAACGGTAAAAAACGCCAGACTGTAAAATTTGTAAATGGTCTCAGGGAAGGGCCTGGTAAAAGCTATTTTAACAACTCCACTAATTCTGTGGATGAGGAAGGCGAATATGTAAAAAACAAATGTGTTGGCGAGTGGAAAGGCTATTTCCGGAGTGGAAAATTATATGAGGTCAAAAACTACAACAAAGACGGCATGCTCGATGGAAAACGCACAGAGTATTACGAAAATGGTAAACTTGCTGAAGAGGAAGCGTATACTGATGGGAAAATCAATGGCCTAACCAAAACATATTCCGACGATGGAACTCTTTGGGAAGAATTTCTTTATAAAAAGGGCAAACTAGTGGAATACAGGGCTTATAAAAAGGATGGGTCGAAAATTTGCGACAACAAGATCAATGGCAAAAATTACGAAGTAACGCTTTACCATCCCAATGGCATTAAAAGGCGACAGGGTAAAGTAAGTGATGGGGAACTCGAAGGACCATGGAGAGACTATTCTCTTTTCGGTATCTTAATCCGGGAAACGAATTATAAGGAAGGGCTTTCCGACGGTGTATGGAAAGAGTATTATCATAGTGGAAAGGTTAAAAGACAGTCTTATTATATAAAAGGAGAAGAAGAGGGAGAATACACTTCTTACTTCGAGAACGGTAAGATTAGTTCCAGGGGTATGATCTCGGCTGGAGAAAAAACAGGCTTCTGGACATTCTGGTATGCAGATGGCACACTAAAAAACAGGTATTATTATGTGAACGATGAACTTGAAGGGTGGAATGAGCATTTTGATGTGAACGGAAAAATGAGTTCCGAAGACCTTTATAAAGATTTTTGTTTGGTAAAAGTTCTCTATCACGACACTAACGGGATTGTATCGCAAAATCTGGATCTGCCGGGGGGAACCGGTTTGCTGGAGATGAAAACGCTGCAAGAAAAAGTTATTTATAAATGCAACTTTTTAAGAAATAGTGCGGAGGGTGTTACTGAAAGTTATTACCCTGATGGAAAAGTTGAAACCCGTGTTGAGTATAAGAAAGGCAAAAAGGAAGGTAAAAGTTTAAGTTATAACCCAATGGGGGTGTTATTATCAGACCTTACCTATTTTAACAACGAACGTGAAGGGAAAGAAGTATCTTATGACGATGACGGAAAAATTATTAAAGAATCCATCTATGATAATGACGAGTTGCATGGTTTGTCAACCAATTACCATTCGAACGGAAAAATATACCGTTCTCTCAACTATAAATATGGTGAGGCAGAGGGTGAATCAGAAGTGATGGATGAAACCGGGCAACTTATCTACAAACGTTTTTTTCACCGTGATCTTCTGGTAAATTACACTTATAAAGACGCGAAAGGTGAGCTTCTGGCTCCGATGGAAGTGCCACCCGGAGAAGCCAAGGTGCTTTGTTTTTATCAGAACGGAAAAAAATCATTTGAAGCAACCTACCTGAATGGAGACCTACAAGGTACAAGAAAAGTGTATTTCTCAAATGGCAACCTGATGGACGAAACAGAATATTCTTACGATTGGCTGCACGGGGTTTCCAAAAGTTATTATTCAAATGGAAACTTAAAGGAAAAAGGCTCTTACTATTATGGGGATATTAATGGAAAAGAAGAGTCCTTTTATGAAAACGGAAAACTAAAAAGCGAAAAGAACTATAAGCTTGGTAAAGAGCACGGCTGGTTCAGATATTTCGATGCAACGGGAAAACTTGTGAAATCTGTATTTTATTACAACGGAAATCCAATTATTATTGAGTAGACAACTTAGGATACAAATCATTCTGCTTTATGCGCTGCTTTTCATCAGGGGTAGCTTTAATGCCCAGGGCGTAGAGGTACAACGACTGTTAAGTGCTTATCCGAATCAATCCAGTTTATATCTCGAAAAAGCGGAGGAAGCGGTGATAAAAGTGGTCAAAAATAAGCTAACAATTGTCCGTAACCACCATGAGCGTTTTCTGATCTTAAAGAGTAATTACAACTACCTGAGGAATAAGCGTGTTCGCACCGGTGCATTTGTAGAAGTAAAAGACCTTCATGCTTACATTCATGTTTACAACGGAAAAAAACACAGGCGCAGGGAAATCAACACTATTAAACTTGCATCAGAAAACGCCGGCGATGATTCGTTTTACAACAGCGATAAATTTTATACAATTGAATTTTTCGATGCAAAAGAAGGAGACATTATTGAAGTTAACTACAAAGAGGAATATCTGGAGCCAAGATTTTTCGGTATGTTTTATCTAAGTGATTATTCTCCCTCACTCTCTCGCAAAGTGAGTGTTACTTATCCCGAAAATCTTGTTAAGCTCACATTTAAGGAGCTTAATTATCAGGGCGTTCCTATTAAGCGCAACAGCACAGCAAAAAAAAGCTCGCATACTGTGTCCTGGCAGGCGGATTCCATCACACCAATAATTGACGAAACTTACGATCCGAACTTCAGCAAAAAGGCGAGCTACCTGCTTTTGAATGTAGAATCTTTTCAAACTCCCGACTCTACTGTAAATATTGGCGGGAACCTCGCTAACTTATATTCCTGGTACAATAACCTGATAAAAAATGTCGATCTGTCGAAAGACAGTCATCTTGAAATGCTTGTGGACTCCCTTACAAAAAACGAAACGAATGACCTGGCTAAACTGCGAAAGATCTTCTACTGGGTGCAAAACAAAATTTCGTACATAGCATACGAGGATGGCATGAATGGATACATTCCAAGGGAGGCCTCGGTGGTTTGCAAGCAACGCTTTGGAGATTGTAAAGACATGGCGAACCTTATTTTTAATATGTCAAACCTCGCCGGTTTGCCGGTTTACAGAACCTGGATTGGGACAAATGATATCTCTTTTCAGTTCAGCGAATTTCCTGCGCCCTTTGCAGCAAATCATATGATTGCAACCTACATGTCTCAAAAAGACACAATATTCCTCGATGCCACAGGTAAAGATTACCCATTTGGTTTACCAACCAGTATGATCCAGGGAAAAGAAGCATTGATAGGGCTTGACAGTAAAAACTTTGTAATAAAAAAAGTACCCTTTATGAGCGAACTTGTTTCTAACGACCACGATAGTGTAATTGTTTCGATTATACCCGGTAACAAACTGCAAGGAAAGGGATATTATTATGCTACAGGCTACAAAAAACTCAGTATTCTCTCTGGCCTAAAACAAAATTCATACTCTCAGCAGAAAGATTATCTGAGAAAAGTTTTAGAAAAAGGAAACAACAAATTCCGCCTTGATTCATTTTATATTGAAGAAAACTCCATTGAAAGACCTTTGGTGATTTATTATTCTTTCTCAATAAGCAACTATCTGACGCAATACCAGAACAAAACTTATGCGAACCTAAACTTCCATAAAGACTATTTCGATCAAATTACCACTGAACAACGAAAACATGAATACCACTTTGCATACAGATGTGTTAATAAACTTACCGTAAGGCTTAACCTCCAGCCCGGACAAGAGCTCGAGGTTCTGCCGGAAAGTATTTCAGAAAATAACTCTTTGGTTGGATTTAACAGTGCGTACAAAGCTGAGAACGATTATATACTATTCGAAAACTCCATTTCTATTAAAGAAATGAATATCGGCACCGATAAGTTTAAAGACCTTGAAGAAATTGTATCAAAATATAAACGCAACAAATCAACTCTTGTAGGGGTTGTGACAAAACCATGATTATGAAAAAAATTTGCATTTTATTTGCGCTTGTCGCGTTTGCACAAATCAACGGTCAAACAACTTATTTTCATTCTGGGTATTCCTGGGATAAAACCCCAAAAATCTATGTTCCCACAGAATCTGAAAAAAAATCCAATCTGATTGTCGTTCATGAAAAACGAATTGTTGAAATTGCTTATGATTCCGATGGCCAGGCAGTTATGTACGAAACATTCCACAGGTTGTATCATGTGAACAACGCCAAAGCCGTGGATCTGGTGAACAAAGGTTATATGTCAACCCGGGGAATTCTGGAGGAGGTTGATCTCAGAGCGCGCTGTATTACACCCGAGGGCAAGGTTGTTTATTTTAATACCTCCACTATTAAACATGTTGATAATCTCGAAGGTAAGGGTCCCTTTAAAATTTACGCCGTAGACGGGGTGGAGACCGGATGCGACGTAGAAATAATACATATAAATAAAAAACAATTCCATCCATACGCCTACTATTATCTCCAATCGGAATCACCCACCGTTAATTTTGAAATGAGGCTAATTTCTCCTAAAAATCTTGTTTATGATGTTAAAACCTATAACGGACTTTCTCCCTTCAAAACAGACACATCCGATCACAACAAAAACCAATGGTACCTTCAACAAAGTAACATCGAGGGTGTAGAAGATGAAAAATACTCGGCAGATAAAGCTAATTATATGGGATATGTTTATCAGTTATCAATGAACACTGATAAAAAGAAATCGAAAATGTATACCTGGGATATTATTTCCCGCGAGTACTACACCGCCCTTTTCACTGTAGATAAAAGTCAGGCGAAGATCATTGAGAAAGTGATTACAAAAAACAAGATTGACAAACTTGGATCCGCTGCCGAAAAAATAGGTGCTTTCGACTCTTTCTTAAAAACTGACTTCGAAATAAACTCGAATTACGACGAACTCGAGCTTGGAAGGGCTGTCGAAACAAGGAAGATCGGAAATGATGATGCAATGCGTTTTTATATTGCTGCACTTAAGTTTTTACAGATACCTTTTGAATTGGTTTTAACCTCTCCCCGCAACGAATTAAAATTCGATCCTAAATTTCCGTCTTATATATACACGAGGGAGTATATGTTTTATTTCCCCGAACTAAACCTTTATGTTTCACCGCTTAGTATTTACAGTCGTTTAGGCTTTCCGGATCCTACGCTTCAGGGCACCGAAGGACTTTTTATTAGGGAAGTGAGTATTGGCGAAATGTTTTCATCAACCGCTAAAACAAAAACTATCGGGACTCTGGACTACAAAAAATCCAGCCATAATATGAATTTAACCATTAACATTGATGCCGTAAATAAAACATCCCAGCTTAATGTTGTGCATTCTTTGCAAGGATATAGCTCTTATTATGTGCAACCTGTTTACAGGTACCTGGACGAGGAACAAAAAAAAGATGTCCACAAAAATTATTTTCTAACCACATCGGAAGAAGGGATTAAAAATATTGAAGTATTGCAAACTTCCGAGAAGGATTTGTTTGTAAATCCCATGCTCGTTAAATACACGGTTACCCAGAACGACTTTCTTGAGATTGCCGGCAACAAGCTTATTCTTAAAGTTGGATTGGCTATTGGTCCTCAATCCGAACTCTATCAGGAAGAAAAGAGAAAATCACCGGGTGATATCTATTACACCCATTTATTGGAAAGGACCATCGAGATTAACGTTCCGGAGGGATATAAAGCGATTAATCTGGAAGATCTGAAAGGACAAAAAACATGCCTAATAGATTCAAAAGAAATGTCGGTTTTTAAAACATCATATGAATTGAACGGTAACAAAATTTTGGTTCATGTATATGAGGACTATCAGGCGCTTACCTATCCCATGAATACGTTTGAAGACTTCAAAGCAGTAATAAATGCCGCTGCTGATTTTAATAAAAAAACTATCGTATTTGAAAAAATCTGATTCCATGAAATTATCCTATACTTTTTTTTTCTGCATTTCGTGCATTATGCTCCGCTCTCAGGAGAACTTTAATAGGTATTTTGACGAAGCGAGCACGCTCGTAAACAGCGGCGACTATATACGCGCTATTGAAAAATTCAGTAAAGCAATAGATTTAAAAGATGGTGCGGCCAACAATTACAGGATCGCTGATGCTTATATTTTCCGGGGCTTTTGCAGAACAATGCTTAAAAGCTACGATGCAGGTCTGAAGGATATAAATCAGGGGATCCAGATAAAACCGGAATATGTAAAGGGTTATTACATCAAATCACAGGTTCTGCTGGGTATAAAACAGTATACAGCATGCATTCAAGCATGTGATCAGGGTTTAAAATTAAAACCGGGTTTTGAAGACTTGATCTATAATAAATGGGAAGCGCTTAAAGCCCTTAAAAAATATGAAGAAGGTAAAGCCTGCCTTCGTTTAGTACTCGAAAAAAATCCAAGAAGCATAGAAGCGATAAAATACATTGGAGCCACTTGTATAAGTCAACACTACTGGGACAGCGCGTCTTATTATTTCAGTAAAGCCATTGAAATCGACCCTACTGATCTTATGTCATACTACGACCGTGGAATCAGCAAATCTTATCTTAAAGATGTTAAGGGTGCGCAGGAGGATATTGAAAAAGCAATGTTAATGGACACAACCTCAAAGTTTGTAGGATATAACAACCTGGGATTCTTTCTTAAGATGGAAGAAAAGAAGTTTGATGAAGCGATAGTTTTCTTTACAAAAGCAATCGAACTCAAGCCCGATTTTGCCTATGCATACAGCAACAGAGGCTTCAGCAAGATGAACCTGGGAGACATGAAGGGCGCCTACAAAGACCTGGAAAAGTCTATTGAATTGGATAAAACAAACTCTTATGCTTTTAAGAATCTCGGCTTAATTTATCTGAAAGATAGCAAGATAAAAAAGGCCTGCGAAGCATTTTCTAAATCTCTGGAACTTGGCTACAGTCAGAGTTACGATGATGAAGTCGAAAAATTAATTCAGGAACACTGTAAGTGAAATTATTTTCTTAATTCGAAATTAGAACCAAGATACACTTTTCTCACTTGCTCATCATTCGCAAGATCTTCAGCGGTGCCACTTTTAATAACACTCCCGGAATACAGGAGGTACGCGCGATCGGTAATACTTAATGTTTCGTGCACGTTGTGGTCGGTAATTAAAATGCCAATATTTTTGTCCTTTAATTTTCTTACAACATGTTGAATGTCTTCCACGGCAATTGGATCCACTCCTGCAAAAGGTTCATCCAGCAATATAAATTTTGGATCCGTGGCTAACGCTCTTGCGATCTCTGTTCTGCGTCTTTCACCGCCGCTTAACTGATCGCCAAGATTTTTTCTGACGTGGTGTAACGCAAATTCATCGAGCAGCGATTCAGCCTTCATATGCTGTTCTTTCTTGGTGAGCTTGGTCATTTCCAGAATCGCATACAGATTGTCTTCAATACTTAATTTTCTGAACACAGATGCTTCCTGGGGCAGATATCCTATTCCCAACTGGGCGCGGCGATACATCGGTTCTTTGGTAATGTCTATGTCGTCTAAGAAAATACGACCGCTGTTAGGTTTTACCATTCCAACGATCATATAAAACGAAGTTGTTTTGCCGGCGCCATTTGGTCCAAGCAACCCAACGATCTCACCTTGTTCAACCTGCACTGAAACATTGTTGGCAACCGTTCTTGTTTTATATTTTTTTACCAGGTTCTCGCTTCTTAAAATCATCTTACAAGGCAAATTGAAATCCAAATTTAATTCCAAAATTATCAATTGCATCCGGTAATCGATAATTTAAGCGCCAAAAAGCATCAATACGGAATACTTTAAAAATATTCTCAATACCGGCACTGGCCTCTACATAGGGTCCTTTATCTAATGCCGACAAGGTTCTTGGAAAAATCAAGGCGCTTCTGTTCGCGTTGTTTACAGTTCCCCAGACGCCTTTAGCCGTAACCACCTCACGCCATTTGAGTTTACGCAATAATGGGATCTTGTTAAGAAACAAGCCTTCGAAGTGATGATAAACTGCCAGGGACACAAACTGGTCACTTGCGAACTCGTAATACTTCATCATGTTAAAAGCCATATAATCGTAAATGTATGTTTGATTACCACCGTGCAACTCCATCAACGGATATGGCACAACGCCCCAAATTTTCCCGCCTTCAAAAACAAAATCGGTGTATCCAAGAATTGGCGTAATACGTAAACGATCGCTAACATTAATAACCAATTTATGATAATCATATTCTCCTTTAAATGCGTTTTGAAGTGATTTGGAATAGTTGACCTGTATGATTGGATACGTTGTTCCAATTGACAACCGCGTAAAACCTTCGCCAACGTATTTTTCTTTCCACGCGAACCGAACGTTTACCCGTGCTTCTGTATTGTTGATGCTTTCGCGTTCACCAATTCCTCCCTCTGGTTTGGGATAGAGGTACTGGTTGTTTCCCAATGGTATAAACTGGCGACCAATAAGGTTAAGACGGGTGATGAGGCCGGGAAACCACTCACGCTCGTAATAACCCAATACACTGCTTACGCGCGTAAGATTCGTGAGCGGACTCGAACGGAACAAGGAAGCAAGGGCGTTGTCTGTTGTAAAACCGTTTGTGCTTTGACCAAGTATCTCGTTATCGCTGCGATAATTTACCCCTACAATTTGCCGGTGGGGTTTCTTGGAAAGAAAACTTTTAAATCCCAGCGCATACTTCCATTTTTCGTCTTTTAAGCCATAGGCAACGTAACCGTTTAATTCGTACCATTTGCTGAAAATTTCGCTGGTTCTTCCCCCAAATCTGAGCCTCAGTCCTTCGATACTGTTGTATGACACCAGATTAGTGTAAGGTCCTATTTCAAAATTGTTGAACTTTTTGTATCCGGCAACAAGCAGATAAAAAACATCCACCCAGGTCCGGTAAACGGGAAGCGACTGGATGGTGTCAACCATCTTGATAATTTTTCGTTCACGAATCGTGAGACTATCGTGCCTGTGTTCCATCCAGAACTCATCCGATTTTTTACTCGCATCCTCGGTCACAACAATCTTGTCGGCAAACTCATAAAACTTATCATCCTTAGGTTGATTTATGACAATGTTTCGGTAAGAAGCCGTTCTTCGTCCATAAAATCCCAAAGCCTTTTTTGTTGGTGCGAAATCAATAACAAGTCTGTCTTTTGTCAACATCCAGGTGCTATCCACATAAGAGAATTCCTGGATCACATTCACCATGTTTATAAAGTTCAGATTTGCTTCTTTTGGCAGGGTCATTTCCAGTCGCTTCACACCCCAGGTAGTGTCTGCTATCCAGATATTCCCGCTGAAACTGAGCTCCTGAACACGTTTGGGTTTAAAGGTGAGATGATACACGTAGTTGCTTCCATCAAAAGCACTGTCCTGCAAGTAAAATTTATAATAAAAAAGCGCGTTGTCGCTGATTGGACTCGGCATCTGTTTATTAAACACCAGAATATTATTACTGTAAACATTAATGTTCTGATACATATCTCCCAAAACCTGTGACACGCTTGCATTTTCGAGACCTGTAATTTTACTTGCTACAACTATTTCTTTTTTACGTTCAGGACTTCTGCTGTAGTAGAAATTGGAAAGATTTTCCACCATAAAAAACGGAAGCGACGGTTTTTCACCGCTATTGGTGCTGTCTACATTATCAAAAACAAAAGCAATAGGTTTAAGGATTTTTTTATTCCTCATCTCCTTGGGGATCCTGGTCAAATCAAACTCCAGCTTGTTGTAGGCTTCGTATTCATAAGCGTCGAGCTTTTGTTTATCGTTGTGATCTTTGTTTCTGACGCAGTTCCGTATGATGCGATGGGCAGGATTTTCTCCTGCATCAATGGTAACCTCATCAAGTGTCTTGCCCCCTAAATTGCTCATTGGGAAATTGATTTCCTGCGTCGGAACGTTTTGTTTTAAAGGCCGGGTAACTCTTTTGTAGCCAACATACACAGCTACCAACGAATCGCCTAATTGGGAAGCGTTTATAACATAATTGCCATCAAAATCAGTCTGAGCTCCAATGGTTTTACCCTTTATAATGACAGAAACGAAGGGCAGTGGCTCCTTGCTGTCAGCCTCAAACACCTTACCCCTGATGACGTATTGCGCATTTAAAAAAAACGGGCAGATAGTCAGGAGAACGTAATAAAGTTTTTTTCTTAAGCACATAGGTTGTCTACAGGTAAAAATGAGAAGTTTTAACGTAAACTCTTGTTGGCTTAATCGCCGGTCTTCCATATTTCCTATGCCTGGTGTAAAACCACATAAATTTCTAAAAATACAAAAAAGAATCTTGCCAGATGACAATACATACCGCGGCATTAAGCAAAAGAAGTGTAATATGACTTAACGTAAACTAAGGCCTGAGGGGGCATAAAAAACCTGCTTTTAACAGCTGGATTTATGAAAGAATTTGTATTTTTCGGCTAATTATATTTTGTTAATTAGAATTAAGGTTATAATATTGTACGTTATCGCTTATTGCGGTTATTAATGAATAAATACTCTGCATATCCCCTCATACTAGTATTGATTTCATTCCTGGCTAAATCCCAAAGTAACAATGTGATTATCCTGGAAGGTAATTATCAGGGCAAGGTTCTGTATGTTCAAAATCCTTTTGGCCCGGGTGGTGTGGGTTTCTGTGTAACCGAAGTTAAGGTAAACGGGAATATCACTACCGACGAATTGACTTCCAGCGCTTTTGAGATAGATTTAAAACCTCATAAGCTCAATATCGGTGATAAAGTAGAGGTTAAAATTTTCCATAAAGACGGTTGTAAACCTAAGGTTCTGAACCCAGAGGTTTTAAAACCAAAAAGCACCTATGAAATCATTGCCATGAGCGCTGACAAAGACGGTACTTTTAAATGGTCAACCAAATCAGAAACCGGTAAACTCACTTTCATTATCGAACAATTCAGGTGGAACAAATGGGTGAAAGTAGGAGAAGTAGACGGAACAGGGACTCCCACCAGCAACGACTATTCATTTAAAATTGCTCCCCACAGCGGAAAAAATCAATTACGTGTAAAACAAACCGACTATAGTGGCCAACCAAGGCTTAGCAAGGCCGTTGATTTTATCAGTGAAGTTCCTGATATTGATTATGCACCGCTTAAAACAAGCAAAGACATTAACTTTTTCGTAAAAGGCAAAGAAGACAAGGCTGTTGAAACCATGTATGAGATCTATGATCAGTACGGTAATATTGTTAAGAAGGGTTTTGGGTCAAAAGTTGACGTGAGCAATTTACCAAAAGGTGGCTATTTTTTGAATTTCGACAATAAAATGGGCGAATTTGTGAAAAAATAACCCTCAGATCCTCGCATTTTAAACCCCCTCTAAAACAAGGGGGTTTTTCATTTAATGTCAGTCGCGTGCGACCGGGTATGACCCCGAAGAACTCCGTGTTCGGCATCAATTAGACTAATCATTTTCCATTGTCTACCCCCTTTCAAAATGATAGTCTCATTGATTTAATATTGTAACTTTGCACTATGTATAACATCACCGTAAACGGCAATAAAACAGTTAAGACGAATCTTACTATATCGGAAAACAATTTTAGTGGACAATTAAATGAGGTTGCCGTAAAAGGAGATTTTATAAGGATTAGTGATAACGAATACCATCTGCTTTACAATAACACATCTTATAATGTTGAAATAGTAAAGTCAAATCCTGAGGAAAAAACCATGTTGATAAAGATCAATTCGGTTAAGTTTGAATTGCAGTTGAAAGACAAATACGATGAGTTACTACACAACTTGGGTTTAGACAATCTCGCTTCCAAAAAAGTAAACGACATCAAGGCTCCAATGCCTGGAATGGTGTTGAAAATACTTGTTCAGGAAGGTACTGAAGTTAAAAAAGGTGATGCGTTACTTGTTCTTGAGGCTATGAAAATGGAAAATATTTTAAAGTCGCCGAGCGACGGAGTAGTTAAAAAAATAGCTGCAACCCAGGGTGTTGCGGTGGAAAAAAATCAGTTACTAATACAATTTTAAAATGAGCGACCGTAGAGATTTTCTTAAAAAAAGCGCTTTGCTTGGCTTAACGGGCCTCGCAGCCGATCTGATCGGAAAGGATAAACTTTCCTCCATGGAAAACACCGTGAACTTTTTAGCAGATGACAACGCGAAAAAATTTACGGTACCCAAACTGCCTTATGCTTATAATGCTTTAGAGCCTTATATTGATACGAAGACGATGCAGATTCACCATGATAAGCATCACCAGGCTTATGTAGATAAACTAAATGCAGCTGTCAATCCTTCCAATATGAATTTCGATCTGGATGATGATATGAAATGTCGTACAGTGAATATGGGGACTGACATGGTAATTCGTAACAACCTTGGAGGACACTATAATCACAGCCTGTTCTGGTCTACCTTAAAACCAAATCCAAAAGGTGCGCCAAATGATCCCTCAGGCCTTTTAATGGAAGCAATTAACAAGAACTTTAAGTCTTACGAAACGTTTAAAAATAATTTTTCCGACAGAGCTGCAAAGTTCTTTGGAAGCGGCTGGTGCTGGTTGGTTGTACTGGAGGGTTCTACTCTTAACATTGTAACAACAGCTAACCAGGACAACCCACTGATGGAGCTTGGAACGGCGCCGGCAAAACCAATCCTCGGTATTGATTTGTGGGAACACGCCTATTACCTGAAACACCAAAACAAGCGTGCTGACTATATTGCCGCCTGGTGGAATGTGGTTAACTGGAAGAAGGTTGAAGAGTTATTTTCGAAGGGCTTTCATCGTTGATCTAAAAAATTAACGTTCCCCCAATTAAATGTATATGACACACAAGAATTTTAAAAACATCGATAAGGTCACCTATGGCCGTGGCTCTTTCTCCCAACTTTCTGAAACCATTGCTCCCGTAAGGAAAGAAAACAAACAATATTTCGTTTTCCTGGTAGATAATTATTTTAAGGGCAAACCGCTTAGCAATCAGCTTCAGAATAAGCCCGAGGACCTGGTATATTTTATTGATGTTGATCCTTATGAACCAACCACTCAACAGGTTGATTCCCTAAGAGATGAAATTCTTGCTAAAAAGGGTTTACCAAGTGGCGTGATCGGAATTGGCGGTGGAAGCATTATGGACATTGCAAAAGCCTTGTCACTGATGCTAACCAACGAAGGATCTTCGACACTTTACCAGGGATTGAATCTCATAAAAAAACCAGGAATTTATCATTTAGGAGTTCCAACAATCAGCGGAACCGGCGCGGAAGTGTCAATGACGGCTGTGCTAACCGGCCCTGAAAAAAAATTAGGTTTAAAATGCGACTGGACTGTTTTTAACCAGGTGATTCTTGATCCCGAACTTATTTCTTCTGTACCGACCGATTGGTGGTTTTACACAGGAATGGATACTTACATCCACTGTATCGAATCGCATAACGGAATTCGTAATAATGCCTTTAGTTTAGCCTATGGCGATCAAGCCCTGCACCTTTGTCGCGAAGTGTATCTAAATGATAAAGCGGGTCGTAGTCCGGAGAATGATGACAAACTTATGGTTGCTTCGCTAATGGGTGGATTAAGCCTGACTTACAGTGAAGTGGGGGTTTGTCACGCTTTAAGTTATGGCTTGTCAAAAATTCACGGCACACGTCATTGTTATGCGAACTGTGTCATCTTCCAGCATCTTGGAGATATTTATCCTGAGGGCCATGGCGAGTTTATGCAGATGATCAAAAAGCATAACATTCAATTGCCACAAAATATCAGTAAAGAATGGGATGAGGAAACGCTCACCAAAATGGCAACCGTTAGCTACAATTTGCCTTTTATGTGGAACCATGCATTTGGCGACAACTATAAAGAAATTGCCACCATGGATTACATTAAGGATCTTTTCAGGAGGCTTTAATTTTTAAAACCAGTACATCAGGTTCAGTCCCGAAGTGATCCACTTCTGATACATCAGATAGTAGAGATAATGATTTGGCAGTTCTGTGCTGTTTGACCCCATATTCTCTGTTCCTTTATGATAAAGTCCGAGGTTTGTGTTATAAAACAATGATCCATAAATTGCGAGACTCCATCTCTTATTCAAGAATAGGTTTATGTTGACATTGAATCCCAAGTAAGGCACGAACCTCTCGAAAGATTCTGCAGGCCAAGCCTGATATGAAACACCTTCGAGTGGCCTTGGTCCGTTATAATTTGGTTGCTCAGAAGCATAATAGTTACGAATCATGACAGGAGACCGATAGTAACGGAAATAAATAGATGGTCCGGCTAACATAAAAAACTTTTTAAGCCTTATACGGTAATAAAAAGCTAAACCTGAATTAACGTCGTAATAGCTTATCTTCTGATAGACATTATACGTGGGGATCCAGGTATTAGTTTTATATGATTGATAATGTAATTGTTTTGTGTCACCGACTAAGTTGAATTTTGTGTAGTCAAAATAAAATCCGAACACAAAGTTTTTTATACACTTCCCCCCTCCTACTCCAAAGGTCTGCGAGAACACGCCTGTTGCCTTGTCTGTCGCATTGTAATTGCCATCTTTGCCCCATGCTCTGTTATAAAACACACCTCCCGCTCTCAGCTCCAAGAAATCCTTTCTAATCCGAAGTGTATCTGCCTTCGAAGATATATAAGTCAATAACAAAGCAAAAAACAAAAGGTTTTTGTATGTCTTCATACGAGAAATTAAATGGAATCCCTGGGTTATTAAGATTTATGACTATTTTGGGCAAACCTCATTAAGTATTTAAAGAATACAATGAAGTTACTACAAAAAGGGACTTTCTGTAAACTAATACTGTTAAAATACCGGATAAAGAGCTTGACCTATAGCTTAAACATTTCAGCTATAAATCCGGGCATAATTCCGATTGCCAGTGTAAGCACCGTTGTAACAACAATTACAAAACGATTTGACATTTCCACAGGCACTTCAGACTCTTCGTACTTGTCTTTAAAATACATAGCGATAACAACGCGTAGGTAATAATAAACACCTACGGCAGAAGTTAAAACCGCGAGAATCAAAAGCCATTTGTAAGTCGTTCCGATAACTGTTGTAAATACAAAATACTTCGCGAAAAATCCAGCAGTTACTGGAATCCCCGCTAATGAAAGCATAGCAACGGTCATACAAAAAGCAAGCAAAGGATGGCGTTTGCCAAGTCCGTTAAAGGAATCGATGTTTTCGTTTCCGTTGCGGGTAACATTGTATACCACACCAAAAGAAGCGATACTACCAATGGAATAAGCCAGGGAGTAATAAATGATAGCGTCTAAGGAAATATTGCTACGAATGTTTGCCATCACTACCATTAACATAAAGGCAGCATGACTGATACTTGAATAGGCCAGCATCCTTTTGACATTGTTTTGCATCGCTGCCGAGAAGTTTGCAATGATTAAAGACAAAGCAACGATCACAGCTAAAATACCGGTCCACATTTCACTCACATCTGCAAAAGCAATCAGGAACAAACGCATAAAAGCGGCAAATGCAGCAGTTTTTACAACGGTGCTCATTAGTGCTGTGATAAGAGTCGGAGATCCTTCGTAAACATCAGGCGCCCAGAAATGGAAAGGAGCTGCTGACACTTTAAAACACATTGCCACAAGCATCATCACAATGCCCGCGTAAAAGAATGTAGGTAAAGCGCTAACATTAGAAGCAATGTAGGTCCTGATCTCGTTTAAATCAAAACTTCCTGTTGCACCGTAGATCAATGCAATTCCAAAAAGTAAAAAGGCACTGGCAAAAGAACCCATGATCAAATACTTAAAACCGGCCTCATTACTGCGAATATCTTTTTTCTTGCTTGCCGCGAGCACATATAGTGGTATACTCATGATCTCGATTCCCAGGAAGAGGGTGGTCATGTTTGTAAAAGCTGTCAGCATCAGAGCTCCAACCAAGGCAAAAAGAACAAGTGCAAAATGATCAACAAGGTTTGATTCGTCTTCGAAATAATCGTTGGCAAGAATAAACCAGAAAAAAGCGGTTGCAATAATGATTCCTGAGAACGCAATGGCAGGTTTATCAAAGGAAATCATATTGTCGAAATACGAAATGCTCATCCCCGTTTTCCATTCCATAAAATTGAAAACATAAGCCGCCACAATTCCCAATAAAATTAAGGGTAGCAGGAGTTTCCTGAATTTGAAAACCTCTGCAAGCATGGCCAGAATTCCTAATCCACTTATTATTAAAAGACCTTTCATATCATTTACAATTTTTGGATTTACAATTGACAATTTAAATCGTAGATCGTCAATTGTAAATTGTCAATTATTTTATATTCATTAAAATTACTTTAGTCGCTTCTTCAGCAATATCATTCAGAGGTTTTGGATATACCCCAAAAGCGATAACAACTGCACACACAATAATCAATACCATTTTGTCGCTTCCGTCCAGGGCACCAAAAGCAATGTTTGAGTCTTTTCTTTCGCCAAGCATAATATGCTGGTAACTCCTTAACATGTAAACAGCGCCGAGAATTACAGTTAATCCGGCAAATGCGGCAATCTTTGCACTATATTGATAAACCCCGTTAATCAACAAAAATTCACCAACGAAACCATTGGTTAACGGAAGCGCAACGGCGCCTAGTACAACGATTAAAAATAACACGGCAAAATTTCCATTCATGCTGCGGATTCCTCCAAGTTTGTCAATTTCCCGTGTGCCGGTATGACGAAGCAAAATGTCTGCAATGAGGAACAAGCCAACCACGCTCACACCGTGCGCAAGCATTTGCATGATAGCGCCCTGGATCCCTTGTTGATTAGCGGAGAAAATACCCGCCGAGATCAATCCAACGTGAGCTATCGAAGAATAAGCGATCAAACGTTTGTAGTCCTTCTGAACGATAGCAATACATGATGCGTAAACAATTCCAAAAACTGAAAGTCCGATGGCTGTTGCGCCCCATTTTTCTAATCCTAACGGAACAACCGGTAATAACCATTTAATAAGACCGAAGGTTCCCATTTTCAGCATGATACCCGAAAGTAACATGGTTCCTTGTGTAGGAGCGTTTACATACGTATCGGGTTGCC
The DNA here is from genome assembly GCA_016788025.1 of Bacteroidia bacterium. Classification (GTDB taxonomy): domain Bacteria; phylum Bacteroidota; class Bacteroidia; order B-17B0; family Aurantibacillaceae; genus Aurantibacillus. Next base: position 2,713 of record JAEUTM010000287.1, on the reverse strand, counting down.
ATGTGTGGAAAGGGAAGATTGGCATCTTAATAGCAAATGCAATAAAGATTAACCAAAAGACAGCGCTTTGTTGTTCAACCGCTAATGAACGTCCGGCATTGTAAAGATCCTGCACCGCCCACGATTTGAATCCTTCAACGTTCGTATGATTGTAGAGATAGATTAATCCTATCAGCATAAAAAGTGATCCGAACAAGGTATAAACAAAAAACTTGAAAGTTATCGCACCTCTGTTCTCTCCACCCCACAACAAACAAATAAAGTAGATTGGAATAAGCGCAAGCTCCCAGAATACATAGAACAAGAACCCGTCATTAGCCACAAACACGCCAACCAATGCCATTTGCATCAGTAGGATCAATCCATAAAACGAACCGGAGTTCGTGTACTCATTTTTAAAAGAAGAAAGAATAATCAATGGCACCAGGAATGTGGTAAGAAGTACCATCAAAATAGCAAGTCCATCGATACTTACTGAAAAATGAATCCCAAGGGAATGGATCCAGGCCCTGTCGAAAGTAAGCATAGTGGCTGAAGTATTCGATTTATACTGATGAAGTGCCATCAGAGAAATCACAAATTCGATAATGGAAAATCCGAGAGCGGCGTTACGCGCCGTTTTGCCTTTCAGGCAAAAAACCAGCAGCGAAGCCAGTAATGGAAAACCTATTAATAAAGCTGTCAACATATAATCTTTATCCTGTTAGATTAAAAAGGTTAGTAAAAAAATACAGGCTATTCCCAGTACCATGCCCATAATATAAAGCCCAATATTTCCGGTTTGAAGATATCTGACCGAAATGCCAATGGTTCTAACCAAACCACCGGTCGCATTCACGATTCCATCTATCAAACCAATATCTATTATTTTATAAAACACTTTTGAAATTCCATCCAAAGGCTTGCGAACAATAAAATCATAAAACTCGTCGACATAATACTTATTGTAAATAACACGTTGCCAAGGTTTCATTTGTTCTTCTTTAGCTACTGGCATCACTTTGTATTTCATGTACACCAGGTAGGTAAAATAAATTACCGCCAAAGCGCCGGCAACGGCCAGACCCATTAGCGTCCATTCTGTTTCATGCGACAAAGTTGAATAGGAAGGTCGTTTGATAATTGGTTCCAGATGATGATGCATCCAGTTCGGCATGTGCCAGAATTCTGGAAGACCCAGCAATCCGCCTATCACAGAAAGTATCGCAAGGATAATCAAAGGCATGGTCATGCTTGCCGGTGATTCATGTAAATGATGTTCTTGTTCATGTGTTCCTCTGAACTTACCGAAGAACGTAAGAAACAACAAACGGAACATGTAAAATGCCGTTAGCATGGAAGCTATCATTCCGATCAGCCAAAGTGTTTTACTATGCTCGTAAGTATGAGCAAGGATTTCGTCTTTACTGAAGAAGCCGCTGAATGGTGGGATACCGCTGATAGCGATGGTTCCAAGCAACATTGTTACGAAAGTAATTTTAATTTTTCCACTCAGTCCGCCCATTTTGCGGATGTCTTGCTCGCCGCCCATCGCGTGAATCACTGAACCAGCCCCGAGGAATAAAAGTGCTTTGAAGAAAGCGTGTGTAGTCACGTGAAACACGGCTGAACTATATGCACCCACACCAAGGCCCAAAAACATTAACCCCAATTGCGATACTGTTGAATAAGCCAGGATTTTTTTGATGTCATTCTGGAATAATCCAATTGTTGCAGCAAACAATGCAGTAACAGCACCAACAATGGCAACTGTTTCACTGGCAACTGTGCTGATTGAATAAAACACATTCGAACGTACAACCATAAAGATACCGGCGGTAACCATGGTTGCGGCATGGATCAACGCTGACACAGGAGTTGGACCTGCCATTGCATCCGGTAACCAGGTGTACAAAGGAATTTGTGCAGATTTACCCATGGCTCCTACAAACAAAAGAAGGGCGATTGCCGTTACAGTGGTTGTACCTGCCGTTCCCGCTCTGTCGAAAATCTCTGTGTAAGTGATGCTTCCATAAGTCACGAAAATTAAAATGATGCCCAATAAAAATCCAAGGTCACCGATACGATTCATGATGAAGGCTTTCTTCGCGGCGTTATTGTAGTCGGTATTCTTAAACCAGAACCCTATCAATAAATAAGAACAAAGACCAACACCTTCCCATCCCACGAACGTTATCAGGTAGTTGTTACCCAGTACAAGAAGAAGCATGAAGAACACGAAGAGATTCAGGTAGGTAAAGAAACGCGCGAAGCCTTCGTCATCATGCATATACCCGGTAGAATACAAATGGATCAAAAATCCAATACCGGTGATAATTAATAAGAATACGGCTGATAATGGATCCACCAGGAATTCAAATGGAACCTTCAACATTCCTGAATCAATCCATGAAAACACATTTACTACATTTTCTTTTTGAGAAGAAGCCTGAAGCTCCATAAACACCAGCACTGAAACGATAAAGGAAGCAAGGATAGCCAGGGAAGCAATTGCTCCACTCAGTCCTTTACTCATTCTCTTTCCAAAAAAACCGTTGATTATAAATCCTATCAGCGGAAATAATGGAACAAGGCTTACTAATTTGATCATACCCGAATTCTAATTTTTTAAATTACCTAATAAATCTGCGTCAATACTTTTAATGTTCCTGTAAATCATAGACAGGATCGCGAGCCCCACAGCCACTTCAGCCGCAGCAACTGCCATAATAAA
>JAEUTM010000268.1 GCA_016788025.1 Bacteroidia bacterium | reverse complement strand
AAGCTTGTTAAGCTGTCCTCAACGTTCACACTTAGCACCGTTAGTTTTTTATAATGAATTTTTTCAAGCTGATCAAGGCTCTCAAGACAGGGTGGGCAGTCCTGGTACCAGAAATTTATCAATACATAAGGGGTGGTAATTTCAGGTAACTTTCCCTTCAGATCTTTTAAAGAGAATTCTGGCATAAATGCAATCGTATCACGATAGGGATCTAAGCTTTGTGAACTGCCGCCATTAAACGCCTTAAATCCGTTAACATAATTCATCACCTTTTCCTGTGTGTCATCACTGTAAGTATAAGTACAAATCGTGGAATCATTAAGCGTTTGAAACGAGCGTGAGACTTGTTTTATGATCCTGCGATCTTTTTTGGAGATATAAAAAAAGTACCACCAGGTGCCTCCTGCTCCGTTTTCCATGGTATCCCTTAATTCAAGTTCGTAAAAGTCTTTCTTAACTCTTACCAGAGGCCGGTACTTCTTGTTCTGGCAAAGCTCTTCAATGTAGTTATCCGGGGTTAGTATGGTATTGGGCCAGGCATTAAGCGTATAGTATTTTCGGACATTAAAAAGTGGCGTATAGTCCTTAAAATAACTGTATTTGATTTGATTTGAACCGTAAAGTTTCCTGTTGCTTACTGCCTCAAACTGTTTTTGATATACATTGCCTTTCAATGAATCGTATAAGTGGTTTACGCGGAAAAACACAGAATCATTCTCCAGGTAAGCACTAACGCTGCCGTGGGAGATAATCCAGGCGGACTGATTTTTAAGAAATTCTTTTTTTTCGAAAGTATAACACAGGTAGTTTTTTTGCCTGTAGAACTTGCTTATCTTTTCGGTTAAAGATCTCACAACAATGTAGTCGCTGCTTTCCTCCTGACCATAAACCGTGGGAGAAAAAAAGCATAACAGAATGCAAAGTCTTAAAAACGCAAGCTTTGGGTATAGTAACATAACTTAAGGCTAAAAATAGTGAAACCGGTTTAATTTCATCCATGCACCGAAAACCCGCTCTTTCTGTTAAAAACACCTTAATAATTCCCACTTTTTTATTTAGGAATTAGGATTAAAACACTACCTTTGCACCCGAAAATTAAGAAAATTCAATCCCATGTCGAAACAAATTGGCAAAATTGCGCAGGTTATTGGTCCGGTAATCGATGTTCGCTTTGATCTTGAAGGAGGACAATTACCCAATATTTTAGATGCATTGGAAATTGCACGCGGCGGCGGGCAAAAATTAATCCTCGAAGTGCAGAAACACATTGGTGAGGACATGGTTCGTACCATTGCGATGGATAGTAGTGACGGTGTTTACCGCGGAATGGAAGTGGTTGCTACCGGTGCACCTATCAAAATGCCAATCGGCGACAAAGTAAAAGGACGTTTATTTAACGTGGTTGGAGAAGCGATCGACGGTATCAACGTAGTTGATAATAAAGATGGTCGTGCAATCCACGCTGAGCCACCTAGATTTGAAGATCTATCTACAGCAACTGAGGTATTATTTACAGGTATCAAAGTAATCGACCTTATCGAGCCTTATGCAAAAGGCGGTAAGATTGGTTTGTTCGGTGGTGCTGGTGTAGGTAAAACCGTATTGATCCAGGAGCTTATCAATAATATTGCTAAAGGCCACTCAGGTTACTCTGTATTTGCGGGTGTAGGTGAGCGTTCACGTGAAGGAAATGACTTGTTACGTGAGATGATCGAATCAGGAATTGTGAAGTACGGCGAAGAGTTTAAACACTCTATGGAAAAAGGTGGTTGGGATCTGAGTAAAGTAGATACCAAAGAACTTGAAAAATCACAGGCTTCATTCGTATTCGGACAAATGAACGAGCCTCCTGGAGCACGCGCTCGCGTGGCACTGTCGGGTCTTACAATGGCAGAATATTTCCGTGATGGTGACGGGTCTGCTAAGGGTGGTCGCGATATCCTATTCTTTATAGACAATATCTTCCGCTTTACACAAGCTGGTTCCGAAGTATCCGCTCTGTTAGGTCGTATGCCTTCAGCGGTAGGTTACCAACCAACATTGGCTTCAGAAATGGGTCAGATGCAGGAACGTATTACATCAACTAAAAACGGTTCAATTACATCGGTACAGGCGGTATACGTACCTGCCGATGACTTAACTGACCCGGCTCCTGCAACAACATTCTCCCACTTAGATGCGACAACCGTATTAAGCCGTAAGATTTCTGAGTTAGGTATTTACCCTGCGGTAGATCCATTGGATTCAACTTCGCGTATCTTAAGTCCTGCCATTTTAGGAGAAGAACATTATAACTGCGCTCAACGCGTGAAATTAATCCTTCAACGTTACAAAGAACTACAGGATATCATTGCTATTCTTGGTATGGATGAGTTAAGCGAAGAAGATAAGCTGACAGTAGCACGTGCACGTCGTGTACAACGTTTCTTGTCTCAGCCATTCTTCGTGGCGCAACAGTTTACCGGTCTTGAAGGTAAATTCGTAAGCATCGAAGATACTATCAAAGGATTCAACATGATTATGGATGGTAAAGTAGATGAGTATCCTGAAGCCGCTTTCAACCTTGTAGGTACTATCGAAGAAGCAATTGAGAAGGGCAAGAAAATCCTTGCTGAATCTAAGTAATTATTTATTCCGGGTTTCGCGTTTCGGGTTTTAACTCGAAACACGAAATAGGTAACACGAAATAGAAGAATGAAACTAGAGATCATAACACCAGAGAAAAAATTATTCGAAGGAGAAGTAAAGTCCGCAGTATTTCCGGGCAGCGAAGGTAGCTTCGGAGTGTTGGATAACCACGCTCCCATGATCGCTACGCTGAAAGCAGGAACTGTGGAGTTGATCTCTGACACTAACGCAAAACAGGAATTCCCGGTTAAAGGCGGAGTAGTGGAAGTGCTTAAAAACAAAGTAATAGTTTTAGCTGAGTAATTTTTTCAAGACGATTGTTAAATCCCGGAACCGTTAGGTCCGGGATTTTTTGTTTTAGCACGTGTTTTAGACCGAATGTATGCCAAATAAGACGAATGCCTTTTAAATCGTTGACGAATTAAGGCCTTTTGACGGCAACTGTTTTGAGGTCTAATTGTTCTTTAATCTTCGACCAAAAAAATAAAACTGTATACAAAAGTTAGTTCTTAACCTACGAAAGGCCTTTTTTGACTTTTAAGGTCAGAATTTAAAACGATTTAAGCCCACGAACTGTCAGTAAAATTAGCTTAACAGGTAACTATCATAGATGATTTAAATAAAGAGACTGACGGGACCTCAATATTTAAAGTTTAGGCCCATTAAAATTGAGGGTTTCCCCTCAGTTCAGGTCGTATATTTATTTTCAGAAACCTCTTAAGCCCCCTCTCTATGAAACTAAAACTACTCTCCTTCGTTACCGCGCTTTCTCTCCTTAACACGCCTGATTCTCAGGCACAATATCAAAGTCTTTATTGCGCGTACCCCGCCTCTTATGAGCTTGGGTCTGCTTTTGTTACCAACAACGCGCCTGGTACTCTTTGTTTTGGTTACAACGCACAGGTTAACCCTAATGGAACCTGGAACGATAATAAAAATTTCTGCATCATGGGAAGCGGCAGTTCAAACATTATGGTTACCTATAAGGCATATTTCTCCGACTCATGTACAAATAATGTCAATCAGATCTTAAGTCAAACCGGACTTTCTGCAGTTGAAACAAATGGTCCTTTGGGACTTACATACGCTGTGGTGGGAGCTCATGATAGAGGGCTTTATTTTGTGGGACTGAATGCAAATGGTGTTATTCTTAATAAAAAATCTTATCCATTCCTTCTTGAAAAAAGTCTTTATTTCGAAAGGCCTTCGAAACCTTTAATTATACAGGGGGAAACAAATAATGTTTTTTACGTTTGCGGATCTTATGACTCGGATATGTTTGTTTTGAAAATTGATGCTAACGGAAATATAGTATGGTCTAATTTTTACACCCTGCTTAATAATACTGTACCAAAAGATATGATTCTCGATCCCTTTCATCCGGGCACTTTGATTGTTATAGGAACCACGAATGTTGAGAAAAAAGACAATGAAGGTTTTTTTATGAGTCTTTCTAATTCAACGGGTGCCGTTGTTAACTGCAATACATACGGACGGGTAGTAGGATATGATTCTTTTAATACAATTACTATTTCACACAACCAGGTAACTGGTAATGCCGACGGGTACACGATCGGCGGCTATCAGCATGCCCTGCTTCCCCTGACTCCCTCCGCCTGGGTTATAAAACTGGATGCTAACCTTAATGTAAAATGGAGTAATGGCGTATTTACATCTTTAGGACTTAACAAAGGATATGTTGATATCGAAGAACGTTTAAATAGTATGGGGCATTACGAATATTACGGCTTATTGGAATCCACAGCCGGTATGCATGTAACAAAATTAGATCACCAGGGAACTCCTTATGGTGGAAATTTGTCGCAGAACTTCTTTTCGAACTTAACTATGCCTAACAACGAATTTATTTATGATGTTCCTGCACTCGTGCCAAGTAAGGCAACATGCCTTTCCCTTGTAAATAATTATGTAAATGGCGGGTCGGATATTGGATTGCAGATATTCGGAAATTCGTATTACAGCTCTGGTTTTGTTGGTACCTACCAGGTGAACTCCTATTTTAACGGTGAGACCAACTGTTACCGGACTCTGCTAAGGCTACCTGGCTCTAAAGAACTGCTCTATACCGCAAAACCATTGCAAGTTTCAATGCATGATAATCTCACGCAATGTTCTAATTTCCAGGTTGTAGCTTTCAATGTCAACAGCCCGCTAACACTTCTGTGCGCTGGCACCTCGGTTTCTGGCAGCAACATGAAGCCTATGGGATCCGGCGAGGCCGTAAATGGCGAAACAGGAGAAATGACAGGAGACGTACAGATTTTCCCAAATCCAACGTCAAACAAAGCATTTGTAACATACAGCATTCCGGAAAACGGTCAGTGTAAACTGGAAGTGTTTAATATGCTGGGAGCGCTAATATATAGCAATGAATCCACAAACCGTGAGAACGAAAGAATTACAGAGGAAATTGATCTCGAAAAATTAAATGTTCAGGAAGGTATTTATACCGTAGCTCTGACGGTAAACAACACAGTCACAAAACAAAAACTCATTTACACAAAATAAGCGCTTGCAATTGCGGTGGAAGCTTTCTGAAAAATAACAGAATGATAATCTGCCAACGATTTGAAATTCGGGTCCATTCTGTACATTTACGAAAAGAATTCTGCAGGAGAACCGAAAAATATCTACAAGCATTGTTAAGCTGGGAATACTGAATGTATTTATTTGCAGCCTTTGTTTTGTTCTATTGAATTATTTTGGACACTTTAAGGTTGATCTGGCTTATTTGCTTCTGTCATGTTTTGCCTGCTTTATTACGGGTTTCCTCATTCTCTATTATTTCTACTACGTTAGTGTGGCAAGGCATATTAATGCCCTTACCGAAAAAATAAGAAAACGCTTTCTGAACAACGAAATTCCGCAAAAACATAATCAGTTGGAAGAGGAAGATGCGCTTGCCACGCTCGGTGAGCGGGTGGATTTTTTAATTGAGACCCGTGAAAAAGAAGTTCTTCATTTCGAAAACCTGGACAGCTATCGTAAAGAATATCTGGGAAATGTTTCGCATGAGTTGAAGACACCTGTTTTTAACATACAGGGATACATCGATACGCTGCTTAATGGAGGTCTCGAAGATTCAAACATTAACCTGGATTACCTTAAACGGGCTGAAAAGAGTATTGACAGATTAATAAATATTATTGATGATCTTGAAACCATTACCCAGCTTGAAAGCGGAGGGCTGGAGCTGGACATGGATGTGTTTGACATTGCAGCGCTGGTTAAAGACCTTTATGCATCTCTCGAACTAAATGCCGCCAAAAAAAATATTAAACTTGAACTGGCCAGAAAATATGACAAGCCCGTACTTGTGAACGCCGATAAATTTCGCATCAGACAGGTACTTGTAAATCTAATCACCAACAGCATAAAGTACGGCAAGGAAAATGGAACCACATTGGTAGAACTCAATTATCTGAACGATGACGTTGTGGTTGAAATAAGCGATAACGGAGATGGTATTGACGAAAAACATCTTCCGCGAATTTTCGAACGATTTTACCGTATTGATAAAGGACGGAGTAGAGAGCAGGGTGGTACAGGCCTTGGTTTAGCCATCGTTAAACATATTCTGGAGGCCCACGAGAAGTCTATTAAAGTGGAAAGTGAGCTGGGAAAAGGCACAAAATTTACATTTTCCCTGAGCTCCGGGGCTTAAAATTTGCACCCAAAAACCCTAAAAAAAACCAAAAAAACACCATTTCGGCACACTTTTTAATTGCTAAACTTGGCTAATTTTAGTAAACTTGCAAAAACTTTACGAACACAAATGGCTGAAATTCATATCACTGATATCGACTATATAGAAATTAACTCTCAAAGCGGGTTGGATTTTAAATATAAACCAGAAGTTCCTAAGCTTAAGCTGGTTGGGACCCTGTTGCTTTCTGAAAGTGAAGATGAGGAGGATGGCGTATTGTTTTTAACTCAAAAACAGCTAAACCAGGTATTGGTGGGCAAGGATATCGACCTTAAACTACAGGATGATCGTTGGTTATTAGGCAAACCATTGACTAAAGACCAGGTTAAAAAAGTAGGACTGGTTGACGTTGATGCCGAATACATGGGTACTGCAGGGGAATTTAAATGCTACGAGGCGGTAAAAATCTCCCAGTAAATCTTTTCAATATTTATTGTTACCAGACCGCCGGACCATATTTTTTGGTTATTGGCGATTTTGGGAATACCTCAAAAAACAGCTGATCGAACCAGAACAGGATCTTAAAGCTCAGACAAAAGGAGTTTAGGTTATTTTCAGGTCTTTTTGGCGTTCTAAGAACGAAACGGTAAGCCACGTCGGCACCTACACCAGCCCATTTTGTTACTTTGTACTGAACGGTAATCCCTGGCTCATATAAGAGTAAATAATATTTTGGCTGACTTGACAGGACGTAAGTGCTTTTTTCCTGGAACCACGAACGCCCAGTGCCTACCTGGATGGGAACGCTGAGTTGCCAGTGTTTGGTTTTATAAAAAACGAAATCTGCATAATAACAGAAATAATAAAATTTCATGTATTTGGTAACGGTGTCCGTTTTTCCAAATGAGTTTGTTACATAAAAATCTGTCTTTACGGGCGTTTTCAGCCAGCTGACACCAATACCCAGTCTTAACTTCCTCCGGAAGGCCAGGCCGAGTCGCACTCCCGTAACACTCGTAACTTCATGGTTAATGAAACTCAGGCGTGATTCGAGTCTGCTGTCGATACTGTATTTGTGTTTAAACAGGGAAGTCAGCGTATCAAGCATTTGAGATCTGCATGACCATGAAAACCCGAATATAAAAAGTATGAATAGCTTGTTCCGCAAAGTCTAACAAAATTACGTTTATAACTCCTCAGCTTACTTTTCCCCGTTCAATTGTTTCAACAAGACCCTTGTAGTAATTTTAAGCGTTGATGTTAGATACGCCTATTGAATATCTGAAAGGAATTGGTCCCCAGCGCGCAGAAGTTCTGAAAAAGGAACTTGGAATTTTTCTGTACAGAGATCTCTTAATGTATTATCCTTTCAGGTATATTGACAGAACCCGGTTCTACAATGTTCGCGAAATAACTGAGGATATGCCTTATGTACAACTGCGGGGAACAATTGAAGGCATTGAAATTGTGGGACAGAAGCAGGGAAAGAGACTC
>JAEUTM010000019.1 GCA_016788025.1 Bacteroidia bacterium | reverse complement strand
TACAATGGCATTTCTGCAATCTTGTTGACATCATAACGTGATCTTTCCGATGGGGAAAGTTTGTCGGCCTGGCAACAGTATCCCTTTACTTTTGTTTCTCTGGTTTCTCCAGGTCCGATATCCACGCGTTGTTCTTTAACGATAAGTATATCCTGTTCCAGATCATTTATCGAATTTAACCTCCGCCCTGCTTCAATTTCCAATGTTAGATTCTCTGTAGAGATGTTTTTAATCTCCATTTGGATGCATTCTCCATGATGTCCACCGAGGCTTAACACCTTTATAGAAACTTTCTTTTGCTCGAGCGCATTTTGCAAACTCAGAATTTTGGCATGGAAACTCTGATCCCAGGTGCATAGTATCACCTGAACCCATATCACAAAAACTTTCATGGGGATTGATTTTATAATAATAACCCAACTATAGCTAAAGGTTACACATTATAATTTTGTAATTTGGTAATTGAGGAATCAAACTACTGGATTTATGTCCAAACAAATCGCAACATTTCTTTTTATTTTATTAGCGAATGCCTACCTGGCTCAGGGGCCGGGAGTAAGAATACTAAAGTCGTTAAACCAACACGACAGACCAGCGTGGGATAAAGGGATGAAGGCAGTTTCGGTAACTGTTTTTCCGATGGTCCCTTTAACAGGCATAACAATCCTTAGTCACGGATATTTAACCAACGATAAAGTTCTGATACGAAATGGATATAAAACTGCCATTGCACTTGGTTTTGCATCGGTTATGTCTGCAAGCATAAAACGTATCGTAAAACGACCCCGCCCTTATATAACTCATCCTGACGATATCATAAAACGAGACAGAGATGGCGGTCCCTTTTCATTTCCAAGTGGACACACCACCTCAGCCTTTGTAATCGCAACGTCGTTAAGTTTAAGCTACCAGAAGTGGTATGTGGCTGCCCCTTCGTTTCTTTACGCATCATTTGTGGCATACTCACGCATGCGGTTGGGCATGCATTACCCGGGCGATGTTATTATGGGAATAATTCTTGGTGTAGGTTCCGGAGTTTTAACCTGGCAAGTTGATCGCGCCTTAAATGGCCAGTAATTTACCTGTGCTAAACTTTGATACCAGGTCGAGTAACTGATCTATCTCGTTACGGGTGTTAAAGGAATGGATGCTAAAGCGCACGCGTTCAGTGCCCGGCTTTACCACAGGACTTTTCATTATTCTTGCGTGAATGTTCTGTCCCTTCAGTTCCTTTTCAATTTTTAATGCCGCATCATTACTTCCCACGTGCATGGTATGCACAGCGCTTTGACTCTTCACAAAATTTCTGAGTGAATTAGACCTGGAATAAAAGTATGCGATGTTGGTTTGCAGCTTATCCTTTTCATCAGTCTCTATAAGCAGCTGATAAGCATGTTTTATGGCCTCGATGCTGTAGTGAGGGAGAGCGGTTGTATATATAAACGACCTCGAAAAATTAATAAGGTAGTCCCTCAATATTTCACTGCCTACTATAGCCGCTCCATGACAACCCATGGCTTTTCCATAAGTATATATTCTTGCGAAACACTTCTTTTCGATAGAGAGCGCATTGCACAAACCCCTGCCCTGTTTACCAAAAACTCCAATCGCATGAGCTTCATCAACAATTAAAAAAATATTTTTTGAAGCCTGGCAGATGTCCACGAGTTCAATCAACGGTGAGGAGTCTCCGTCAAGAGCATACACACTTTCGACCACCACAAATATATTGTCGAAATTTTTTTGGTGACGATGGATCAACTCCTCAAGACTTTCTATATCGTTGTGCTTAAATTTGTAATGTGTAGCGTAACTAAGCCTGATACCATCAAGAATAGAGGCGTGTACATATTCATCATATAATATAAGATCTGTTTTCTGTGGCACGCTCGACATTAAACCCACATTAGCATCGTAGCCCGAATTAAAAATCAATGCACTTTCGCCATGATGAAACATTGCGATTTGTTTTTCGGTTTCATCTATCAACTGGCTGTTACCGCTAATAAGTCTGGAACCAGTAGCTCCAAAAAAATTGCGTTTTTCTTCGAGTGACTTGGCGATGTTAACCGTAGTTTGAAGTTTCGTTTCCAGCAAGCCTAATTTAGAAAAGCCGAGATAATCGTTGCAGCAAAAATCGATTTCGGGAGTGCTTAAGCTAAGCTTGCGCAACAAACCATTCTGCTGGCGCTCGGCCAATGCTTTTAATAAATGTGTTGGCTGGTGATAAAGCGACATGTGATTTTTGATTTACCCCATATCAAAAATACGCATTGCAAACGTAAGAATCAATGGTTTATTCACACAATTCGACCATCTTTCATCACAAGAGTCCTGTCTGCCATTTTAGCCAGATCATTGTTATGTGTCACTATCACAAAGGTTTGTCCCAGATCAGCTCTGAGCCTGAAAAAAAGTTCATGGAGTTCTTTAGCATTTACACTATCCAGGTTTCCGCTTGGCTCGTCCGCAAAAATCACTTTTGGGTTGTTTACAAGAGCTCTGGCAACCGCCACCCTTTGTTGTTCACCACCGCTCAGTTCAGATGGTTTATGATCAAGTCTCTCCTTAAGATTAAATAGCTCCAGCAATTCAGTCGCTTTTTTCTCAGCATCCTTTCTACTCTTTTTTGCAATAAGTGCGGGAATGCAAACATTTTCGATAGCAGTGAACTCCGGAAGTAATTGATGAAACTGGAATACAAAGCCTATATTCTGATTTCGGAAGGCGGCAAGTTTTTTTTCGTTTAGCTTAGAAACATCGGTATTATCAATAATAACCTCCCCGGATCCAGGCCTATCGAGCGTACCGAGGATCGTCAGCAGGGTTGTTTTTCCAGCACCCGAAGATCCGACGATGGAAACAATTTCTCCTTTTCCTATTTCAAGATCAACACCTTTCAGAACTTCAAGGTCGCCATACTTTTTACGAATTTGTTTTCCAGAAATCATTTTACGAAAGGTAAAAGTAACACATAAAGCTTATAACTAAAATGCCCAACATGTCCAGCACAATTCCTACCCGAAGCATATCCCGCATTTCTATTTCCCTTGTTCCGAACACGATAGTATTTGCCGCGGTGGCCACGGGCAACATAAATCCCAGTGAAGCAGCAAAGGTTGCCGGCATCATCAGTAATAGTGGGGGTACATCCAACTCCTTCTGCAGGGCTATCATTACCGGAATGGCAAGCTGAATACTGGCAATATTGGATGCAAATTCACTAATTATGGTTACGATAATACAAATTCCAAGAATAATAGCGAGTGGATGAACGCCTTTAAACACGGTAAGCGCCGAGGCTAACCAATTGCTTAAGCCGCTCACTTCAAAGCCGTATGCGAGCGCAAAACCGGAACCAAACATGAGAATAATGTCGTATCGCAGCTTCTTTGCATCGTCCCAAATAAGAAGCGCCTCTCCCCGGTTGCTTTTTGAGGGAATGAGAAACAGCAGCAGGGCAGCCGACAATGCTACAATTGCATCATCAACAAATTTTGGATTCACAAAAATATGATTCCAACCACGGAAGACGAACGAACCAAAATCAATGTCTGCCCTTGTAAACCAGAGAAGAATGCAGGAAATAAAAATTCCAAACACCCATTTTTCTTCCCAGGAGAATTTTCCAAGCTCCGCATATGATTTCTGAAAATAAAGTTTGTCGATATCCAGACTTACCTTTTTTTGAATAAAATAAAAACTTAGAACAGCATAGGTCATTAACAGGAAAGAGAACGAAATGGGGTAACCAATGGCGCTCCATTTTAAGAAACTTAATTCGCTGTTTTCAGGAAAGGCTTGCTTAAATGTTTTAAAAAAGTACATATTGGGTGGTGTACCAACGGGAGTAGCCATTCCACCTATCGTTGCCGAAAAGGCAAGGCCAAGCAAAAGGGCGGCAGCAAATTTTCCGCTGTTTTCTCTTATGTAAAGTTTCGTTTCTTGTATCAAAGCAAAAACCGCTCCGAAAAGCATCATAGTTGTTGCAGTATTGCTGATCCAGTTGCTAATGAGATAGGATGAAATCATCACTCCAAACAAAATCGTGGTTGGTTTGGTTCCAACAATCGACAGGATTTTCAATGCTATGCGCTTATGCAGATGCCACTTCTCGATCGCAAAAGCGAGCATAAATCCCCCGATAAAAAGAAAGATGATACTGTCCGTATATTGTTGGGCTACTGTTTTACAATCTGCCAGTCCTAACACGGGCAACATCAGTACAGGGATCAGAGCTGTTACGGCCAGACTAACTGCTTCTGTGAACCACCAAACACACATCCAAACCGTAACACCCGCCATTAAGGTGGTTTGTTTATTGTCAGGATCCAGTTCTGCGAACAGCCATATCACCATGGCCAGCAGCGGGCCAAGTGCCTGGAAGATATATCTTTTAGAGCCTGCCAATATCTAATAATTGCTAAACCGGTTATGAAGATAATTGAATTCTCTATACCCATTAAATAAATTGTTAATTTTGTTCATCATGGCAAATTTTGTTGCTTTTATTAAACGCTCATCACGCTTCCTAAAGCATGAATTGTGGAAGGTAAGACTTAATAAAGTAGAAAAAAGACAAGGCATTTTGATTCGCCAACTCAGGGTATTTTCGTTGGCCATAAAAGAATTTCGAAACGATAACAGCCTTATCACCGCAACAGCTCTCACGTTTTACAGCATATTCTCAATTGTTCCCATACTAGCCCTGATCTTCGCCATAGCAAAGGGCTTTGGTTACGAAAAAACTCTCCAGGAACAAATCTTGAATAATTACGGCGAGTATGCCGATATTCTGAATAACGCTTTTATCTACGCCAATTCTATGCTTGCCAATACAAAAGGTGGAATTATTGCGGGCTTTGGTATCGTGTTATTGTTATGGAGTGTTATGCAACTCCTTATTAACATCGAAGATAGTTTTAACAGGATCTGGGAGGTAACTCATGGCAGAAGCTGGGTAAGAAAAGTTACCGATTACCTTACAATTATGCTTATTGGACCGCTTCTGCTGATCCTTTCCGGTGGTCTAACGGTTGCGCTGCAAACAAAAGTGGGCGGCATTGAATCTCTTAGTCTTATAAGCGCTTACGTTATGAAGCTCTTTGCTTATTTATTAGTGTCTGGTGTATTTACCTTTTTATATGTGGTGATTCCAAATACTAAGGTGAACATTAAAGCTGCGTTTACAGCGGGTCTTATCACCGCTTGTTTATTTGAACTACTTGGATGGGCATACATCCGTTTTCAGATCGGCGCCAACCGTATGAATGCCATATATGGCGGATTTGCAGCATTACCTCTCTTCTTTATCTGGCTGCAGTACAGCTGGTATGTGATTTTATTTGGAGCTCAACTTGCTTATGCAAATGAATATGTAGAGCATTATGAACTTGAAGATGATATTAAGAACATTAGCACGCGATATAGAAAAGTTATCGGACTCATGATTGCAAATCTTGTTGCGAAAGGATTTTATGACGGTCAGAAGTCTCTTACAATTAAAGAGATCACAGATAAACTGGATATTCCTCCTCGCCTGGCCAGACTTATCCTGTATGATTTTGTTACAACGGGTGTCTTTGTGGAAGTTTTGTCCGACAACGACGAAATTGTATATCAACCAGGAATAACAGAAAGTAAGTTCACGGTGAAATATCTTATCGACACCATGGAAAAAAAGGGAGTGAATGACCTTGCTATTTCCAACACCAACGAGCTTACACATATTCACAGATTAATGGAAGAACTGGATAAGACCATGGACACCGACACTGGTCATCTTCATATCAAAGACATTGTGAAATAAGGTGAAACATTTCTTTGTTATAGTATTTGCCCTGGTTTGTGCTTCCGTATTTTCACAAAAAGCCGATAGTACCACCATGGCCCAGGACAGTGCTGCTCGCGCAAAGGCTATTCATAAAAAAATATACTCGGGCCCAAGACGCGCAAGTATCATGAGCGCTATTTTACCCGGCCTTGGACAAGTGTATAATAAAAAATACTGGAAAGTACCCGTCATTTATGCCGGACTTGGTGGTTTTGGATACTTCTTCATCAGCAACCATAAGGAGTATAAAACCTATCAAAAAAATCTGCGTGCGGAAGCGGATGACGACCCCGCAACAGTGAATGAAATGTACTGGATGAATTCTTCTCAGCTTCAGATCGAAAAATTACGCTTCAAAAAATATCGTGACTACTGCGCTGTAGGTTTTGTGGCACTATATATTCTGAACATTATTGACGCAAACGTTGACGCGCACTTAAAAACATTTGATGTAAGCGACGACCTGAGCCTGAGCATCGATCCCTGGCAGGAAATGTATCAAACTTCATATGGCCTGAGAGCATCAACCGGAATTACACTAAAATTAAATTTCAAATAATATGCAAATAGCACTGATTGGCTACGGAAAAATGGGTAAGGAAATTGAAGCCATTGCATTAAAGCGTGGACATAAGATAGTCGTCAAAATAGATAAAGACAATGCAGAAAGCATAACAGATAATGATCTGAAAAAAGCGGATGTGGCTATTGAATTCAGTACACCGCACACTACAGTCAGCAATATTAAAAGATGTTTTTCAGCTGGTCTTCCTGTTGTTGTGGGTACCACCGGCTGGTACGATCATTTTGAAGAAATTAAAAAGGAATGTGAAAAATATCAGGGCGCTTTGTTCCATGCTACCAACTTTAGCCTGGGCGTAAACCTGTTTTTTAAAGTGAACTCCTATCTTGCCGGATTGATGAACAAATACGCTGACTACGATGTGAGCATGGAGGAAATTCACCACATCCATAAGCTCGACAAACCGAGCGGCACGGCCATTACTCTTGCCAGCCAGGTACTCGAAAAACTGGATCGCAAAAAAAACTGGAGCATCGAGAAAAAAGACAAGGATACTTTATTCATAAAGGATGTTCGTGAAGGAGAGGTACCGGGAACACACATCATTAAATATTCTTCTGAAGTTGACGATATTGAGATAATGCACAAGGCTCATAACCGTAAAGGGTTTGCCCTTGGAGCGGTTGTTGCCGCGGAATTTCTGAATGGGAAAACCGGGATATACACTATGCAGGATTTAATCTAAAACTCCGGAGCTCTACAATTCAATAATTTATTCTCTTGGCCTACCACTGGATTCGCATATTTGAAAGTCAATCGGAATTCGAAAACTACATTCAGCCAAATACTTTTGTAACCTTTGAACTAAAAGGCGAAAAAATCTGTGTTACCCGAACCAGCAAAGGTTTTTACGCAGTGCAGGATCGGTGCCCCCACAATGGCGCCAGCTTAAGTAAGGGGTTCTGCAGTCCAAACAATGAAATAATATGTCCTTTGCACAGATATTCCTTTGATCTCGATTCCGGCAAAGCTACATCCGGCGGAGCGTACGCCCTTAAAACCTACCCCATTCAGATTAAAAGCGATGGCGTTTACGTGGGTATTAAAGCTAAGTGGTGGGAAGCTTAATTATTGTTTATTAGGGATTTATTATTTCGGGTTGAGACGTTCACCTCGAAACTCTAAATAAATAACTCGAAATAATTAATGAACAAGATCCGTCTTCGTAAAAACTCTTATCGGGTATAATGCGGCGATGAAACTAATCAGCATAATTAATCCAAATATCCAGGCAAAATCTTTAAACTGTAATTGCACGGGATAATACGGCAGGATAAAATCATTTCCAAAGCTTACTACGTGAAATTGGATCTGGATCCAGCAAATAATTAATCCAAGCATCAATCCCGAGAGCGCTCCAATAGAACTTATAAGAAAAGCCTCATTCATAAAAATATTTCTAATCAGTCTCAGATCAGCGCCCATGCTGTAAAGCGTTTTTATGTCTTTCTTTTTTTCAATGATCAGCATGGTTAGCGCTCCAATAATATTAAAGGTCGCGATCACCAGTATAAACGCAAGAATGATAAATGTGGCAAGTTTTTCGGTTTCCAGAGACTTGAACAGAACATCGTTTAACTGATACCTGTTTTTAACAATAAAATTTTCGCCCAGTTTCTGTTTTAGTTCTTCAACAATTGCATCGGTAGGCTTGTTGCATTGCAATTCCAAAGCGCTTACCTGGTTCGGACGATCAAGCAATTCTCTCGCTGTTTCAAGACTTACAAAGGCAAACTGGTAATCAAGATCGTCATTGTTCAAAGAGAAAACCCCAACCGGACTGCAATAGATCTGATTTAGATTATCAGCAGGATTAATTGCCGACGCTTTTCCTCTGCCGGGACTGTATATTGAGAGTTCGTTTACAAAAACATGCAAATTTACCCCCAGCTCATTTGCGACACCACTTCCAAGAATAATGCCCTTCCTGGTTTTTCCGTAAAGATCATAAGACCCTTCGGTGATAGAAGAATCAATTTGTGTTATTTTATTGAATTGCTGATCAACACCTTTCACTGATACCAAGGCCTGCCTGTCGATGTTCTTTATGAGAACCTTATCGCTCAGCGTTTTCGAAATTTCGGTAACTCCTTCAACGGATCTCACCTTTTGTAGAAGTTCTTCATCCGAGTTAAAATACTTCCCTTTGGCAGCCGTGATTCTGATATCGGGTTCAAATGTATTATAGAGGTTTGCAACAGTGTCTGTGAGACCATTCATTGCAGACAATATTATTACCAGCGCGGCACTGGTTACTGCAATAGCAATAATGCTGATCCAGCTGATAATATTAATGGCATTGTTGGATTTTTTGGAAACGAGATAACGGCGGGCTATATAAAACGAGAAATCCACGTTTTACTTCTTTTTGAGCAATTCCTCGATCTTCATGGCATAGTCTAGCGAATCGTCAATATAAAACATAAGCTCAGGCACAATCCTCAATTGTTTGCCAACAATAGCTCCAAGTTTCCTGCGGATGATGTTATTCTGATCTTCGACAAGCTTAAATATTGCCTTCTTGTCCTTGGTTGCCATTATACTCAGGTAAACCTTCGCAGAACTCAAATCGGGACTTACACGGACCTGGGTCACCGT
This sequence comes from Bacteroidia bacterium, assembly GCA_016788025.1. Lineage (GTDB taxonomy): Bacteria > Bacteroidota > Bacteroidia > B-17B0 > Aurantibacillaceae > Aurantibacillus. Next base: position 895 of record JAEUTM010000019.1, on the reverse strand, counting down.
TATAAATCCTCCGCCGAACATCGACCGGGCTTCACTCCTGAAAATTTCGGCCAGTTCTTTTGCCAGAAGTTTGTTTACTTTTTGCTGCCTGAGGCTTTCCATAGCTCAAATGTACTGAGTTTTTACAGTATATTTGCTACTTGAAATGAAAAAACTCTTTTCGGTTTTAAAGTATACCAGGAACTACAAAGGATATACTTTATTGAACATTGTCTTCAATATTCTGTTTGCCGTTTTTTCTGCACTTACCCTTGCTCTTATAGCCCCGTTCATTGAACTTCTTTTTAAGAACAACAACCGCGAACTGATACAGATTCTGATGCAAGGACCGCCCGACTGGTCTTTTTCGGGGGGATCGTCTGGATTTCAGAAGATTTCCAACTACTACCTTGCCGCGCTTATAATACAAAAAGGACGTGCAAAAGCACTAATCTTCATATGCCTGGCTGTTTTTGTTATAACGCTTTTTAAGAATATTTTCCGTTACATGGCTATGTTTTTTATTGCTCCCATTCGGAACGGCGTGGTACGTGATCTGAGAAACAGGATGTACAAAAAATCGCTTGAACTTCCTCTAAGTTATTACAGTGAAGAAAAAAAAGGTGACCTTATGAGCCGCATGACCACGGATGTTCAGGAAATCGAATGGAGTATCATGCAAACTTTGGAAATGATTTTCCGCGAACCACTGACAGTAATTATCCTGTTTGGGTCTATGCTCTTTATCAGCACAACACTCACACTCTATATTATTTTACTTCTACCAATCGCGGCACTGGTGATAGCTCTTCTTGGGAAAAGCCTTAAAAATGCTTCGCGTAAAACAAAAGAAACATTAGGCAATCTCATTAGTGTTATCGAAGAAACCTTAGGAAGTCTGAAAGTGATCAAAGCT
>JAEUTM010000235.1 GCA_016788025.1 Bacteroidia bacterium | reverse complement strand
CGAAGGGAAAGCCGAAGTCGCATTTGGTTTATATCCGGTCACCATGGATCATTTAAAATGGATCGCTGACACCAATAATATCATGCCCCCAAAATCTACCTGGGTAGAACCGAAGATGAGGAGCGGACTAGTGATTTACAGCTTTGAAGGTTAGAACCAAGAGCCAAGAACCAAGAATCAAAACACAAGAATGAGTGTTCGCGAAAATCTTCTTCACATAAAAAGAGAACTTCCGGCGGGAGTAACACTTATTGCGGTTTCCAAGACAAAACCTAATTACATGTTACAGGAAGCTTATGATGCCGGGCAGCGTGATTTCGGAGAAAATTATGTTCAGGAACTGGTGACCAAAGCCGAGCAACTTCCTAAAGATATCCGCTGGCATTTTATAGGGCATTTACAAAGTAATAAAGTAAAGTATATTGCGCCCTTTGTGCACCTTATTCACGGAGTGGATAGCTTAAAACTTCTCCAGGAAATTAATAAACAAGCGCTTAAACAAAAACGTATTATAGACTGCCTCCTCCAGATTTACATTGCTAAAGAAGAAACAAAATTTGGCTTGTCTTTTGAAGAATGCGAGGAACTTTTACATTCTGATGTTTTTGCGGGACTAAAAAACATTCGCATTAGGGGCTTTATGGCTATGGCCAGCAATACCGGCAGCGAGGATATTATACGACAAGAGTTTCGTTCTCTGAAAGAATTTAGCGATCGTGTTACCAGTATAATGTTTCCGAATTGCGAGTTTGGCGTTTTGAGTTACGGTATGAGTGGAGATTATAAGATTGCGATCGAGGAGGGAAGCACAATGGTTCGGATAGGAAGCAGTATTTTCGGAGAAAGGAATTACAACAAGTAATGACAATTCAATCGTTACTGGAAGAGGGTCATAGTAAAGTTCTCACCACCAGGATTATTAATCACGTTGGGAACGATAAAGAGCGTTTTAAAGAGTTGATGCAAATCTTCCTGAAAGGCGAATACCGCCTCACACAACGTGCCGCATGGCCTTTGAGTTATTGTGCCATTAACAATCCTCCCTTTATCAAGCCTTATTTCGGATCACTGATAAAAAAGATGCAGAAAGGAAATCATCATCCGGCAATAACACGCAATATTCTCCGCATGTTTCAGGAAATTGATGTCCCTGAAAAATATTGCGGTACCTTATTGGATCTTTGTATCACATATATGACCAGTGAAATGCAGCCTACTGCTATACGAGCCTTTGCTATTACCGTTGCTGAACGTATCTGCAGACGTTTCCCTGATTTAAAAAATGAACTGAGAATGATCCTGGACGAACTAAATCAATATCCTCAGTTACCCGCAGTAAAGCATCGTATTAAATTAGCGCTAAAAGATCTAAGGTCTGCTTAATTCTAGCTTTAATTTTTTACTTTTGCACACCCGGGTTTTTCGGGTTTTCGGCCATGCAGTTCGAGTTAACAAGTGAATTCCTGGATAGCCTCAAAGCAGCTATCGAAAAAAAGGATGCGACTTTTCTGAAGGATAAGTTGCACGATCTTTACGCGCCGGATATTGCCATTATTTTTAACCAGCTCGATCTTGAGGAAGCTGCCTATATCTATGAGCTTCTTGATGACGATACTGCGCCTCAAGTACTACTTGAATTGGATGACGATAAGCGGGAAGAGCTCCTGAAGACATTCAGTAGCAAGGAAATTGCCGAACAGCTCGATAACATGGACAGTGACGATGCTGCTGACGTGATTGCCGAGTTACCTGAGGAACGCCAGGAGGAGGTTCTTTCCCACATAGAGGATATTGAACAGGCGAGTGACATTGCCGAACTTATCAATTACGAAGAAGGTACTGCCGGATCACTTATGGCAAAAGAGCTTGTAAGTGTTTATTCTTTTGAAACAGTATCGCAGTGTATTGAGGAAATCCGGACTCAGGCGGACAACGTGGATGTGATGTACGCTGTATATGTTCTTGATAATAACGAACGTCTGATTGGGATGTTGTCTCTTAAAAAGCTCATCATATCTCATCCACTTGCGCGTATCGAAGAAATTTATGAGCCGGATGTTCAGTTTGTGAAAACAAACACTTCCAGCGAAGAAGTAGCTGAGTTCATGCAGAAATATGATCTCGTGGTGTTGCCGGTAGTTGACCAGTTGGGAAGACTCGTAGGAAGAATTACGGTGGATGACGTGATGGATGTGATTAAAGAAACAGCAGAAGAGAACATCCAGCGTATGAGTGGTATTACCGATGACGTGGATTCTAACGACAAACTCTGGCGTTTATCCAGAGCCCGTATTCCCTGGCTACTGGTTGGTATGTGTGGTGGAATAGTGGGATCGAGGATTATCGGCTCTTACGAAGAACAAATAAAGATCCATCCTGAGATGGCCTACTTCATTCCACTGATCGGTGCTATGGGAGGTAACGTTGGTGTTCAGAGCAGTGCCATCATTGTACAAGGTCTGGCAAATAATACCCTGCTAGGTGATAATATTGTATCCAAACTTTTTAAAGAGCTTGGCGTAGGTCTGATAAACGGATTGATCTGTTCGCTGTTGATCTGGGGCTATGCTTTCGCTATAGAAGACTGGCAACTGGCTGCAACAGTGAGCGCAGCTTTGTTAACAGTGATACTTTGCGCTTCGTTTTTAGGAACCTTTGTACCTCTTACGATGAACAGGTTTAAAATAAATCCTGCACTGGCAACTGGTCCCTTTGTGACAACACTCAATGATATTATCGGAATCACCATCTATTTTCTGATGGGGAGGATGTTGTACACGTTTTTTTAGCCCTCAACTCCTTTACTGGCAAGGGACTTTCAAAAAAGATTTAAAAAAATGCAAAATAATTTTTGTCACTTATGAATAATTTACTAGTTTTGCACCTCCAAATTCTATATTTGGCCCGTTCGTCTAGGGGTTAGGACGCGTCCCTTTCACGGACGAAACACGGGTTCGATTCCCGTACGGGCTACAAAGCAAAAAAGACCTGCGAAAAACGCGGGTCTTTTTTTTCGTTAATACTGCTTTTATCCTGCTAGTCTGAGTATTAAGGCTGGTTAGGGGTAGTTACTTGCAAATAGCCAGAATATTCAACTGAAAACGATGTTCCTTGCAACGGCAAAGATTAAAATCGTGGCAGCTCACCTCCAGACTT
>JAEUTM010000233.1 GCA_016788025.1 Bacteroidia bacterium | reverse complement strand
TATCATACTCGTGATAAATGTAAGGCATACTGTAAGAGTAATATTGATGACAAGTCTCCCAATGATTCATAACCAAATCGTCTTGCTGATACCTCACAGCAAGAAGAAGGTTTCTCCAAAGCCAAGCATAGGTAATTTCAGAAATTTCTTTACCCTGCATTTCTCCAAGCAACCAAACTCCACCTGATGTTCTATGTTCCAACAAATAATTTCTCTTTTCCTTGAGAATTGCTAACTCTTCAATTGCTCTATAAACAGTTTCATAATATAATTCTGGATAAACAACTGGTTCATTCGTGAAATTATCGCGAACTTTTTTAAACGCTGTATAAAAAAAGTCGGAAAGTGTTCTTGAATAAGTTGTTTGTTGCGTCCTTATTGATTGCAGAAGCAAATCAGACAACGCTGAAAAATATTTTAAATCAGGCTCAGTTTTCTTCATGCTTCTGTATTAGATAAGGAATGAATTTGGTCATTGTGTAGTAAATGAGAATTTTTCTAACGAAGAAGAAAAAGAAAATCACAAGTAGAATCGCACTTAATCCAACTAATAGAGAGGCTGAATTTTCAATCAAATAATTCAGGCCATCAATTTTAATTAATGGAGGCAATTTCAAAGACCATATTACGATAAAAGCCAGGGAAGAATACAAAGAATAAGAAAATGCTTTGCTTTCCCATTCTTGCTCAAAAAGTTCCACAATCTTTTCAGAAGAATATTTTTCGTCAAGTCGAGCAATAACTTGTAGTAGTATTGGATAGGCAACGCCAAGCAGTCCGATAACTATGTAGATGTAGAAGTCAATACTTGCCATTTATTTTTAAGTTTTTTAATTTGGTGTAGTCAGTCTAGCCTAGCAGCTAACTACCTGCTAAGCGTCATAGATCCATTTTCAAATGTTTACGAGCGATTACAAATAGTTGGGGGCATATCAAAGATAAACAAATTCCAATCTCCTTAAATGGCCGATGGATGAGGGGATTCCCTCATGGTAATGTTAAAATTGGATTGAGCGCTCTCCTGAGAACAGGTTCCTTTGGTCTTTCATAATTTTGCATAAGCCTCGGAATGAGGGACGCTGGAATGTTGAATTAAGAATTAAAAACGAAGAATCGAATTGAGTTTCTACTTTCGCTTTATTCTATCCTTCAGTTCATAAAATAGAAGTATTAAAACCCAAATTGTTGTCTGAACCAGAATGAAAGAAATAATCAGAGCAATTGTGATTGCTATTAGCGAACCAGTCAGGTACCAAATTCCGAAGGGAAGAAGATAGCTTGGCAAAAATATATAATGCAAGGGGCCATCCCATAAAATGAAATCAATGTGAAATACAAAAGTAAGAAGAGCTGCCATTCCGAAATAGCAGGCTGTGATAATAAAGGCCAGCAGGCTTTTGGGTATTTTTATTTTGTTCATTTTATTGTTTCCTGGCTCCTCTTAAGATTTAATTTTGTTTTTCCTGATCTTCAGACATGAGATCGTATCATAAGCTCCTTTTTCATTTATGTTGATGAGTAATTTATCACCGTCCAACAGAAATTTATTTGTATGAATAAAATCGCTGATGCCCAGGATGTCATTTTTAAAAATAAGTGTGTCGCCTGAGAGAATATAGTTTCCACTGACAAGATGCGTTCCGCTATTATTTCCAGTCATAATTTCCATCTTTCCTGTGGCTTTTATTTCCAGCCTGCAATAGGGAGAAGCGCTGCGTTCCGCAACAAACAGGATATTTTTATTTTCTTTGTTCGGATTGGTCATGTAATTGACCCGGGTCATTCGCCAGATCAGAGAAAAAACTAAAACCAATGCAATGCTTGCTGCTATAATTTTCTTGCGCATTTTCTTTAGTCTTTGCTTTTAAATTTGTTCGGTCTTAAAAACGTCTTTGGATAAAATCGATATAGGCGCCTCTTATCACTTTATTGTCGAAAAAGTCCCATCCGTATCCCAGATGATAAACTCTTTTTCTGACCCCATTTGTGACAAATTGGGCGGTTAATGAAACTTCAAAAATGCTTGTCCAGGTTCCAGCAGTTTTTGTTATGTTATTATCTAACTTACGAATATTTTGCAAATAAACTGTTCCTCCTTTTAGTCCGAGTGAGATCCAATTTTTATCTTTTTGGAAGATATTAATGTGAACACAAAACATAAAAGGGACGACAAGGTTTCTTCTTGTGTATTCGTTATTATATAGGTCGATATTTTTTGCGTTATTTATAAAATACCAAACGCCAATTTCCGGACCTATACTTAAGCGCTTCACCAGGATGCGACTGTACCTTGCCCGTAAACCAAAACCTAAGTTATAGACATATTCGTTTTTGGGAAGTTTTCTTTTAAAACTGAATGCAGCATCACTTTCTTTAAAAAGTCTTAAGCCAATTCTTAAAATGTTCTTTTTGTCCTGGGAGATGCCTTTAAGTGCAAGGAATAAAATTAAGAGGGTCACTGTTCTCTTCATGAGTTCTGGAGTATCTATAAAGCGTATGGATCCTGGTCAATAAGACTTATCCGGGTTTGGGTGGTTCTGATATTCAGAATTTTTTATAAAAATATCAAAAAAGCACAGAGAAACAAATGGTAAAATTTCGGCTTAATGATAAGCCCTATAATGGCTCAACTTCTCAATACCGTCATCCTTTAGGCGGATTAATCGAAATGAACTACGGGAACAGATCCCATGGCTATGAAGCACTGTTCGCACCCAAGTGGCTTAGTTTCTTATCCAGTTCTTCAAACAAAATTGTATTTCCATCTTGTTTATAAGAAGAAAGATTCTTTTCGAATTTGGGGAGGTCGTAAAAAAAGGCTTTCAGATTATCGGCGCTAAGTTCGTTAAAGTGACGACCGTAACCCAGCTTATCAATGTAAGCCGCATTCATCCATTGTTCGAACTGATTATGGATTGGAAAGGAATAAATTGGCTTTTTCAAATACACCGCTTCAGAAATAAAAGAAAAACCACCATTGGCAATAACCGCTTTGGCTTTTGAGAGATCGGCAATAAAACCCGCTTCGCTAAAGGGCTTAAAGGTTACATTTCCTTCGGTGTAATCCTGGTTCATCCCGTAGACAAAAAACTTCTGTTCGGGCAGCTGTTGTAAAATTTCTTTTACAGTTTTTAAGCTGCTGGAGGTTTGATACATTAAAATATGATCTCCCTTGGAAGGCTTAACTTCCTGGATCGCGGAACGAATAATAGGAGGAACGATGCTTGTATTTTTTTTCTTGATCTGCGCATCAAAAAAACTGCTGATAAAATAATGGTCACAAGCGGGCACCTTCGCCATCACAATATTTTTAGCCAGGCGATAATTGTTTTTTTCCTCTTTACTTATTTCTATATCTAGTATGCAACGGTCCATTACCTGCATATTGTCAATACTGACAATGGGCAGTTTATGTGTTTTCGCAAAAAAGAAGGAGAAACTTTCAAAATCACTTATCACTACATCAGGACTAAAGGATTTTTCGATGAGAAGTTTTTTAGCTGTGTTATGGATGAGGTTTTTTGGAGCTGCTTTCAGATTGCTGAGGAAGGTTGCTGTTTTAGAGACTTCTGCATTTTTATAAGCGAAGTGAAATCCTTTGATTTCGATAACTCTGTCGGGAAACATTTTGTCCAGGAAAGTAAATGCTCTTCCGCTGGAGACAGCAATTACATTGTGTCCACTTTTTAGGAGGTGGTCAATAACTACTTTACTGCGGGTGGCGTGTCCCATGCCTTCTCCCGGTATGCCGTATAGAATGTTCATTGTTTAAAATATTGTAGTTTTTTTGACGCTGATGACACGGATGGCACAGATTTTTATGTTGCGGTTATAAGCAAATCTACTATTTATATTTTCACTGATGTTGAAGTCGAGAGTCATTCGTTCAATCCTTCCGGGTTAACCAATGACGGGTGTGATCAGAGTATAAAAAAAGGAAACCCAGTGAAATTCCGAGTATTGCTCCGGCTGTAACATCAAAGGCAGTGTGAGCGCCCATGGCGACGCGCGAAATACCAACCAGGGCTGCCCAGATGAAGGGAATAGAGAATAATTTCCGGAGCGAGGGATATGATCTGTTAAACAGGATGGCGTAGGAGAGGATCATCGCAAATAAAAAGGCGTTGAAGGTGTGTCCGCTTGGAAATGAAAAGCCGGCCTCTTCTTGCCAGTGTTGGAGGATATCGGGATCTATCTGGGTAAATTCTTTGGGATGGCTGGTGATAAGGTCAGTGAAAAATTTCTGGCGTGTTTTTTTGTCGAGCTGGTAAAGTGAATCGATGGTATTGCTAAGACCTGTTTGGTCGAGGATATAAATATGACTGGGACGCTGGGATTTTAAAACAGGTTTGGTGTAATGTTCATTCAGGTAGGCGAGAATGCCAAAGACGGCAATTAATGCAACCGCGGATTTCAGGAATACAAAGACTTTTTCTTTTGCACTTTTTGCACTGGAAGCATAAAAGAGACTGGTGATGATAAGCATTGCAAAAAATCCTGTTGGTCCACCGGAACTAGTGAAAGCATAAGCGATATTACACCAAAGACTATCAGGAGAGCAGGCTGTAAATGGAATAGGAGTGAGCCAAACGATGATCAGCAGAGCAACGAACGCGATACAGGCCGTATAAAAGATGGTTTTGATCTTTATTTAATTTTGAAGACAAGATAAGGAATTGGATTGAACGACTAAAGATCTAAACGGATGCAATTGTAAAGATCTTGTTTTGTCACTTTTTCTAAAAATATGCTGGAGGTGCTGTAATTAGAATTGGAGTCACGTCTCGATACAATTTTTGCAAGATGCAGGCAAAAATAACTCGACGTGACACTCCAGGTGCAGCAGGCCATGCTTTTCTGTTTTGAA
>JAEUTM010000136.1 GCA_016788025.1 Bacteroidia bacterium | reverse complement strand
TTTTTTTTTATAAATAATTCCAGATCTTTTCATCCGCTATTAAACAATACCACCATGATCCGTATCCAGGTCCCATTTTCCTTTTTGTGTTTTCTTCTGTGTGTTTTTAGTCACGACTTCTATTCCCAAACCACCTTATGGGGCACTGTGGCCAACGACGTCCTCTATGGTTTCGGCACCTTATACCGCACCGATTCTATCGGCGATAACAACGTCATTGTTCATCATTTTGATGGAGTAAATGACGGAGCTACACCGGGCGCCATCATGCAAGCCTCCAATGGAAAAATCTATGGCATGACCGCCTCAGGTGGACATAGCGTTGTAGTGCAAACCGCGGGAACTTCAACCTATATGTCGCAAGGCGGCACCTTGTTTGAATATGATCCCGTGATTGATAGTTTCAAAGTCTTGCTTCATATCAACGCTACCAATACTATTTTTCCAACCAACTTTCATTCTCCCTCCGACATAAAACTCCTGGAAGTGTCAAATGGTGTGTTATGGGGTGTTTTCAAAGTAACCACTCTCTTCAATGCTTTCGTTCTGCAGATGAACCGTTATGTGGCAGCCTATTCTATTGCTGGCAACACACTCAGCTCCGTTACCACATTACCGAACTGGTTCACCGGCAGTAATCCCGATCCACAGTACGATGAGATTTCCGGCCCTATGCATGTTGGCAGCAATGGTTTGGTTTATGGCAACACCACTGGTTACTCGGCCTGTGCCCTGACATCCGATCTCAATCTAGGTTCTATTTTTACGATCAACCCTTCTAACAATTCCTTTGCCCGCACGCGACCCTTTAACTGTACATCTGCCGATGGGTCCAGACCTTGGGGTGGTAACATGGAAGATGTGAATGGCATCCGTTACGGCTACACCATTTACGGCGGCAGTAGCAGCGCAACCTGGCCAAACCCTGGTTATGGTGTACTTTACAAATACGATCCGGCTCTAAATACCTATTCCAAAGAATACGACTTCCTTGGCGGAAACGATGGCGGCAGACCTTTTGGTTATTTGTTGAAAGCCAATAACGGAAAATTATACGGCTGCGCGGCTTACGGCACCCCTTGGGGCGGGCAAACCTATGGTACCGGTGTGCTTTATGAATTTAATCCCGCTACTTCCGGTTACAGTGTGATGCTTAACTTTAATCAGAACTGGACCTCTGGCCTGGGAACGTTAGGAAGTCTTTGGTTAAAATCCTCGGCCAATGGAAAACTTTACGGCACGAGTCCTAACGGTGTTTTTGAATATGATCCGAACACAGGTCAGGCGCGTGCTGCCGGAGCACGATTTTCGAACCCTTACACAACACAAGCAAACGCCCTTATTGAAGTTTGTGTAAAACCCGAATTTAAAAACCGGAACACCAGTTACACCTTATGCGAGGGATCTTATTTTAATTACGATTTACAAAGCAGCAATACCGGCACCTTTGTATGGAAACAAAATGGCAGCGTGGTTTCTTCCCAAACCACAGCAGTTCTAAATTTCAACGCCATTGGTTTAAGCGACGCCGGAAGCTGGGTTTGCGAAATGCATAATGCCTGCGGCACAACCACCTCTTCCATTTTGAATCTCGTTGTGAACGGCAACAGTAGCACCCTTCCCGCCTCTACCATCAGCATCGCGGGCTCCACTATGATTTGTCCGAACAGTACAGTTACGCTCAGCGGTAATGTTGGCGGCACCTGGAACACAGGCTCTACGGCTTCAACAATTTCTATTTCCCAACCCGGCAACTACCAGGTGGTCAACTCCACTACCTGCGGCAGTGTTTTTTCAAACATCCTCCATATTGATACGCTCGCCAAACCCCAGGCTGCACCCATTAGCTTTATTCCCATTATGTCGTATCAGAATCTTAACATGAATATCTGCAATGGCGACAGTATTATGTTAACCGGAAATACAAATGGTGTTTGGAATACCGGGTAAACAAGCTCCTTCATTTACGTGAAAGATAATGCGCCTCATTTTGTAGTAACCAGCAATTCTTGCCATACGGTTTATTCGCAGACTGCAGCTGCTTTTTATTACCAGGTGCCAAGCACCCCTACCGTCTTTACGGCGGGGTCTTATTCCATCTGCGCCGGGGACAGCCTCCTGCTGGAAACTGACAGCACAGTGAGTCGTGACTGGTACAGGATGGATAATGGCACTCCCTTGTTTATAGGAACAGGAAATGATTTTTATGTAAAACAAACAGGCGATTACCTTTGCCAGATCTTTACGGTTTGCGGTCCAAAATATTCAAACACTGTGCATGTAGATGCCAGTACTGTCCCGGTGCCCACGCCAACAATTAACATCAGCGGATCACTGAGCATCTGCCCGGGTGACTCCGTGATTCTTTCCAATACTGGTCTTTCTCCTTTGTGGTCCGGTGGTCAAACCACGCCGAGCATTACTGTAACTCAACCTGGTGATTATTGGGTTACTGACAGTAACTTTTGTAGCAGCGCTACTTCGTCAACCGTGCAGGTCAGCTTTTCATCTACTGTTGTTGCCAGCTACATTGAAGCGCAAAGCACAGTTTGTATCGGAACGAACGCTTACACTTTAAGCCCGGGTAGTCCTGCCGGAGGTACTTATAGTGGAACGGGTGTGTCCGGGAACGTTTTTATACCTTCCCTGGCTGGTCCAGGTTTACATACGGTGACCTATAACTACCAGGATTCCCAAAGTGGATGTGTATCCAAGGCGACTCAGAATATTCTCGTTGACGGAAACCCAACGCTCACAGCCATTGGCAATACAACTTTTTGCAGCGGTGGCAGCGTTACCATGTTTCAACTCTCCACACCAACAGCCAGTTGGAGCAGTGGAGGAACCAACATTTTAAATACCTTTTCAGTGAGCGGTTCCTATTATTTAACCAAACTAAATGCCTGTAACCAGCTTGCAAATTCAAACACCATCCAGGTAGTTGTAAACCCTTCACCAACGATTAGTGTCAATGCGCCTTCGGTTTGTCCCGGTGCTAGTGCGGTCTTAACAGCCAGTGGTGCATCTACCTATACCTGGACCAACGGCATTAGCAAT
>JAEUTM010000210.1 GCA_016788025.1 Bacteroidia bacterium | reverse complement strand
GGGGCCTGTTTAATTTTCTGCTCTCCATTGGCCTTTTTATTTTTAAGTACGGGCTTGGTGGTCTTGTTGCAAATCCGATTTATCTTGGCGCTGCATTTATACTTGTTGTGTTCTTTTTTACCTCTACTTTCTGGTACAGGTATTTTTATAGATAATTGTAGAATTAATAAAGTGATAAAACATCATGAAAAAAACGATCTTATTTAGTACAGTACTTATTTCACTGCTTCTATCCTGCAAAAAGAAAGATTCAAATACCAGCGACGATAACAATAGTCAACCGTCTCCGTCGAATCCTGTAAATGCAAATACCCTTAGCGATATAGACGGCAATATTTACAAGACGATAACCATCGGCACACAAACCTGGATGGCAGAGAACCTGAAAGTCACTAAATATAACGATGGTACAGCCATAACAAATGTTAGCGATGGCGGCAGCTGGAGTAATTTAACTACCGGTGCCTACAGTTGGTATAATAATGATATAAGCAACAAAGCGACTTACGGCGCTTTATATAACTGGCATGCTGTTAATACTCAGAAATTGTGTCCGAAAGGTTGGCACGTGCCAAGTGACGAGGATTGGACAAAACTGGAGACCTATTTGGCAAATAACGGTTACAATTACGACGGGTCTAATTCAACTACAAATGTTAGAGCCAAGATCGCAAAAGCACTCGCAGAAAAAAGCGGGTGGACCGCGGATGCATCCGCTGGAGCTGTGGGTAATTCCGACTATGCCACCTATCGGAATAAAAGTGGCTTTGCGGGCCTGCCAGGAGGATTCCGCGCCGACAATGGAACGTTTAATTATGTGGGTGAGTATAGCATCTGGTGGAGCGCTTCAGAAGAGAATCCAAATTGCGCCTGGTACAGAGATATCACTTATAACAACCCGATGGTGGACAGGGCTTACGGATTTAAAAAGAATGGTTTTTATGTGAGGTGTATCAAGGATTAAAAAATCTGCGTGAAACAGCTTCTTATGCTCCATTTAGAGAAAATTGTTGTGGAATAATTGACGATTAGCGGCGCGAAGACTAACTTGCAGCTATGATTGATTCATTTACTGAGGGAAGGCACATACGCAGGGTAACGAATTTTGAAGATTTGATTTCCGCAGCATACCAGGGAGAGGTTAATGCTATCCGCTGGTCCCGTGAACTCGTTGGAAATTTTTCCGAAATCGTTGATAAAATTGAGACAGAGGAAAGTATAACTGTTGTAGAACCCGAAGATCTATTGGCCCTTGACTTGAGCGAGGCAGGACAACTTGCGCGTGAAATTATTCTGAATGATCTTGCTTTATTGAAAGATCATGGTGCTTCACCGGTTCTGAATGTTGTCAAAAAATACGACAGGGATGAGGAAGGCACTTTTTTTCCAACCGACGTGTATTCTTTTCATGTAGACCGTTCCCCCATTGCAACCGATACTTTTTTGTGTACTTATTATGGTGAGCCAAGCGAAATTCTACCTAACACAGAGGCTGAAAAAAAAGTTGATATTCCTGAAATACGCAACGCGCTTAAAAAACAATACAGTGGTACGGAAGAAAATTTCGATTCTTTTTTAACGGAACACTTTTACGATCTGCATTACCAGGCCAAACCCGGAGCGCATATCATCAAGCTGGGCCTTGGCGAAGTCTGGCGATTAGCAGTTGACCATCCCGGCAGTAATGTCCCTCCATGTCTTCACCGCGCGCCCGAAGAAAAACCGGGCGAGTATAGATTATTATTAATTTGTTGAATAACCCTCTCATGGAACAAAAACTCCTGAACTATTTTCAACGCATCATGCCTCTTTCAGAGCAGGAAATAGCGGCTATTGTGGAAACCATGACCATAAAACAATTTAAAAAAGGAACCGTTTTACTGAAGGAAGGACAAATTTCAACGGAAGTCTATTTTGTGCTGGAGGGCTGTGTGCGACAATATTACCTGGTTGAGGGAGAGGAGAAAACGAATAACTTCTTTACAGAAGAGCAATGGGTGATTTCGATGCAGAGTTTTGGTCAGCAGAAACCATCTAATCACTACATGGACTGTTGTATGGATAGCTCCCTGGTTGTTGGAAACCGGGAAAAAGAAGAACATCTCTACAAACAATTTCCAAGACTTGAATCCGTTTCGCGAAAAGTAATGGAAAAAGTATTTGCCGAACAACAGGAAATCATGTCCTCATATACCACCGATACAGCGGAACAGCGCTATCTGAAATTACTGAAGTCGAGACCCGAATTGTTCCAGAAAATCCCTCAATACCAAATAGCCAGTTACGTGGGTGTTAAACCAGAGTCTCTCAGCAGAATCAGGAAACGTCTTCTTAAAAAGTAGTTTACACCTCGATGGCCACGTTACCTTTCTTACGTCCTTTTTCGGCGTAAGCATGTGCTTCTGCAATTTTATCCAATGAGTAGGTTTTATCAATAACCGATTTATATTTACCCTCTTCAATAAGTTTCTTTAGAAAATTAATGTCCGCTGCGCTGTGTTTTATAACCCCTGTGATTATTTTCTTGTTTCCCATCATAGAAAACCACGAAGCCTGGAGCATCTCTGGCATTCCGGCGGCACTTAAAATCATTTTACCATTTTTATTAAGTGATTTTAAACTCCTTGGAACAGAAATACTATTTACGGTATCAAAGATCAGGTCGTAGGTTTCACCGTTTTTGGTAAAATCCTCTTTCGTATAGTCGATTATTTTATCGGCGCCGATGGATTTCACCATATCCACATTCGCTGTGCTACAAACTCCTGTTACAATTGCCCCCTGGGCTTTGGCCAGTTGCACAGCAGCAGTACCTACCGCCCCCGATGCGCCGACTACCAGTACCTTTTGACCGGGTTTTACAGCAGCTTTTTTAATAAAGTGAAGTGCTGTAACTCCACCAAAGGGAACAACGGCTGCTTCCGTATGCGAAATTTTAGCAGGCTTTAAAGCTACAGAGCTACTTTCCGGCAAAGACTTGTATTCTGCATAAGAGCCAAAACTCATATCTGTATGTCCAAAAACCGAATCACCTACTTTAAAGTGTTTTACGTTCTTGCCAACACTTTCAATTTCGCCGGAGAAAACGGAGCCCAGGACCTTGATCCTCGGTTTGGTTAAGCCGAATATAAATCTTACTGCGAAAGGGTCGGCTTTTCTTAGCCTCCAATCGCCTGAATTAACCGCCGTTGCCTTTATTTTCAAAAGGACTTCATTGTCTTTTGGAACCGGCTTAGTGGTTTCTTTTACCTGAAGAACTTCCGGCGAACCATACCGGGTGTACATTGCTGCTTTCATTTTATTTGTTTTTGATGATTTGACGGCACAAAGGTATTGGCCACTTCCGCCAATCTCGTTGACTTGGGTTAAGAAATAAAACCCCTTTAGAAAAATGATCAGAATTATGAAAAGAACGCCATTGACGAAAATAATATTATCTTTGTAACTAAGATATTTAGTTACAAAGACAATATGAATAAAGAACTGATTGGGCAAATTCGTAAGTTAGGACAACAATATGCCTACGATTCCATACAAATGCACGAGCTAATTGCCCAGAGGGCTGGCTTGTCGGGAACGGACCATAAATACCTGGGCTTTTTAATTGTAAACGGTAAAATGACTGCCGGGGAACTGGGGGCCTTAAGTGGTTTAACGAGCGGGGCCGTAACAGGCTTAATTGATCGTTTCGAAAAGAAAAAGCTGGTGAAAAGAGAATTTGCAAAAGAAGACAGGCGTAAAGTGTTTATCGTGCCAGACGTTAAAAAGATCATGGCTCTCCTGGAACCATTATTTAAGGATTTTGGAACGAAAACAGAAAAACTGATCGCTTCCTTTTCGGAAAAGGAAATCAGGGTTATCGAACGTTATCTGTCCGGATCGATTGGCATCACGAATGAAACTAAAAACGCCATGCGCGCGAAGGCAAAAAATAATATATGACACAACATAATCTGACCGTTGAAAAATTCACCCGTTACCAAACCTTTGTACTGGTATCGCTCGCAGTCCTCCAATTTATGGTGATGCTGGACTTTATGATCATCTCCCCGATCGGGCACATTCTTACCCGTGATCTGGCCATCAGCACAAATCAATTTGGCCTGATTGTGTCTTCTTACATTTTCAGTGCTGCAGCTTCGGGAATTGTATCGGCCGGTTTTATAGATAAGTACGACCGTAAAAAAGTATTATGCTTTTTCTTTTCCGGATTTATTATTGGGACCCTCTTCTGTGCATTCTCGAATTCTTTTATAAGCTTGTTGTATGCCAGAATACTTACCGGGATTTTCGGGGGTGTTATCGGTTCGGTGATCATGACCATTATTTCCGACCTGTTTGCGCCCAATCAGCGCGGCAGGGCTATGAGCAGCATCCAGATGTCTTTTGCAGCGGCTCAGATCCTGGGGATACCACTCGGTGTGTTTATTACAGATCGTTTGGGCTGGCAATACACTTTTTTTCTCATTGTTCTTCTCTCTGTTCTCGTGTTGGGAGTTCTTCTTATTAAATTAAACCCCATCCGTGAACACCTCAACCAAAAAACCGATAAAAACCCGATTCTTCATTTATGGCACACCGTTAAAAATAAGGAACATCGCATGGGATTCTCTGCTGCGATTATTCTTGGCATGAGCATGATGCTCCAACCCTTCGTAAGTATTTTCCTGGTCAACAACATCCATCTTTCCAACGCGCAGATTCCAATCATTTTTATGGTAACGGGCGCGTCGGCTTTTTTCATCATGCCATTGGTTGGCCGGTTGTCAGACAAATATGACAAGTTTAGAATTTTTCTTTTAGGTTCGCTGGCAACCATTGTTATTGTTCCAGTGTATACCCATTTACCTATTGTTCCGCTTTGGGTGGTATTAATATTGAATGTGGTGATGTTCGCCGTGATCATGAGCAGGATGGGTCCCTTCCAGGCGCTTAACTCCATGATTCCTCAACCAGCTAACCGAGGCGCCTACATGAGCATGTCGGCCTCTTTAAGCCAGATGTCGGGTGGTTTGGGGATAGTGATTGCGGGTAGTATTGTATCTCAGGCAAGTCCTGAAAGTCCCCTGGAAAATTTTGATGTTCTTGGATACCTGGCTGTCGCTCTTTCTGCTTTTGCGATATACCTTGTTTATAGAATCAGTAAGCTGATAAAAAAACAAAGTGAAAGGGGTTAGATGAAATTCCGAATGATCAATTTTTAATTAAACTATATTTGTCAGATCGTAGACATATAAAATCAAATTATGAAAAAAGTAACCGGAATTGGCGGTATTTTCTTTAAGTGTAAAGATGCTGACAAAATGAAGGAATGGTACAATACACATCTTGGCATGAATGCCGGGCCCTACGGAGCAAGTTTTGAA